>NZ_JAKUFT010000019.1:0-72485 GCF_022663605.1 Bacillus cereus group sp. BfR-BA-01379 | reverse complement strand
CTGGACAAACTACAACGGATAATCAAAACTTAAAAGAAACAACAACTGTAAGTGAAAATAAAGAAGAGCGTGATTTACCGAAAACAGGTACAAGTGTTGTTTCTACAATTGGAGCAGGCTTGGCGTTTGTTGGAGCAGGATTACTTCTATTATTTAGAAGAAAGAAAGAAAGCAAATAGATAGTCGAGAAATAAAAAAGGATTACCAATTTAGGTAATCCTTTTTTATTATGACATTGTAACTGCTTTTTCTTTCTTCCATGAAAGGCCAAATCCAGTAAATCCGACGATAATCGTTAAGACCGGGCAAGCTAAACAGAAAATTGCGTATGGAAGGTAATCGAATGTTGGAACGCTAAGGACGTTTGTTAAGAATACGCCACTGACACCCCATGGTACGAGTGGGTTAATAACTGTACCTGCATCTTCTAATACGCGTGATAAATTACGACGCTCTAAACCAACTTCATCGTATTTATTAGCAAATGCTTGTCCTGTTAAAACGATGGATAAGTACTGCTCACCAAGTAAGAAGTTTACACCAATTGCAGTTGAAGCAGTAGAAATAATTAAGCGCGTGCTGTTTTTTACGAAGCTAGAGATGATATTCATTAGTTGCGTGATAATACCCATTCCTTGTAATAATCCTCCCATACAAAGAGCTAGGAAAATAAGCGCAATCGACATCATCATGCTTTGTAGACCACCGCGAGATAGTAAGCTATCAATGTCTTTAATACCAGTTTTAGAAACGTAGCCGTCTTGCATAATTTTCATTAAATCAGCTAAAGAAGTGCTAGGTTTAAAAATAAAGAGAATAATAATTCCTACCACAATTCCTGCAAGCAATGTTGGAACGGCTGGAACTTTTTTAAATGCGAATAAGAACAGTAATAAAATTGGAATAAGTGTAACGATAGAAATCGTTGTGTTTTTTTCTAACGTGCTAATAAAGTTTGTGAAGTCAACGTCTCCACTAGTGCCGCTTCCTAAAATGAAAAATGCGATAAAAGCAATAATGAAAGCTGGAACTGTTGTCCAAAGCATGTTACGAATATGCTCAAATAAATCTACACCCGTAACAGCAGGAGCTAAGTTAGTTGTATCAGATAAAGGAGACATTTTATCTCCAAAGAATGCACCAGAAATAATTGCACCAGCGATTAGAGCCGGATCGTATCCGAGAGCACTACCCATACCCATAAAGGCAAGTCCTACAGTTGCGGCAGTTGTAAAGGCACTACCGATACTTGTTCCAACAATTGCACAAACAACAAAAACAGTTGGAACGAAAATCTTTGGAGATACAAGCTGGAAGCCGTACACCATTAAAGTTGGAATTGTTCCAGCAGCGATCCAAACACTAATTAATACGCCTACAAGTAAGAAAATAAAAATAGATGGAATACCAGCGGAAATACTACTGATCATCCCTTTTTCCATAGTAGACCAAGAGATTTTTTTCATAAATCCAAATGCTAATAAAAGAACGATACCAAATAAAATTGGAATGTGTGGTGAAACTTCTAATTGAATAACACTAAAGCCAATACAGAAAAAGATAAATAATGTTAAAAGAACAGATTCAATTTTTGAAACCATTGTTTTTCCCTCCTAAGTAATCTAAAATAGCTCTTTTTTATATAAAATTCGCCAATATTGTTTATTTCCTTCTAAATTTTAGAATTTTGTGACAAATTACCGGTAATTGTTGATTCTTCAATATGATACGGAAATGATTGGATAAAAAAACGTCCCTGCATATAATTATGCAGGGACGAAGAAATCGCGGTACCACCCTAGCTTGTGAAATGAATGTATCACAAAATAAAGGGTCGTATGATATGCGCTAATAAAATAAAAACGCCCCTGCAATATATGCAGGGACGAAAAATTCGCGGTACCACCCTAAATTGTGAAACAGTTTCGTTTCACCACTCTTTAGATATAACGGTCTATAACCGTCTTTCACTACTCCTTACGTTTCGCAAAAGAAGCTCCAGGGGGTAATTCATAATTCGCTCTGTACTGGTTCGCACCGACCACCAGCTCTCTGAAATCAGAAATCGAAATACTACTAAATCCTATCAATGCCGATTCATATGATGTTAGTTAAATTTTTATCACATTTTTAACTTATATGTCAATAAAAATGTGCAATATTTTTTTAGGGAAATAAAGGTTAAATGTTTTTAATGTTCTAAATTTGTACGTTATAATGAATTTGAAAGGGGAGGAAAGAGTGAAGAAAAAAATAATTCTTTTTACCACCTTACTAGTCATTGGCGGAAGTGCTGGAATTTACACAGCTTTTGCAGCTGAATCAGAGCAGGCGAAGCAAAAGCAAATACAGCAGTCAGAAGTGAAGAAAGTGAAAGAAAAGGAAGAGAAGAAGTCGATAGAAAAAGCAGCTGAGAAACTAGGAGTTTCTACTGATGGGAAAACAAAAGAAGAAGTTACGAAAGAAGTAGATAAGGCTAGATTTGAGCAGCGTCATGATTTATTAATTGAGCACGCTAAGCAACTTGGAATTGATACAGAAGGAAAAAAAGATGAAGAGATTATTTTAGAAATCGGAAAGATACAACATGGAAAGTAGAACAACTTATCGTATGATAAGTTGTTCTTTTTTAAGAACTATTTGATTTAAAAATAATTGACAGTCATTTAAATTTAATGTTAACTTTATTTATAAACTAGTTAACATTAGGGGTGACAATTGTGACTGTTAATAGTAATACGACTGAAAAATCGTCTTATACATATGAAGAATTATCGGAGAAAAATAAAGCTTATGTATGGCATCCGTTTACACAAATGAAAGATTATTTAGAAGAAGATCCTGTCATTATTGAACGTGGAGAGGGAAGAAAGCTATACGATGTAAATGGAAATGAATATTGGGACGGTGTTTCATCTATTTGGTTAAATGTTCACGGACATCAAGTACCAGAATTAGATGAAGCAATTCGTGAGCAATTAAATAAAATTGCCCATTCTACTATGCTAGGACTTGCTAACGTTCCATCTATTTTATTAGCAGAAAAAATAATTGAAGTTGTACCAGAAGGTTTGAAGAAAGTATTTTATTCAGACTCTGGTTCTAGTGCCGTTGAAATTGCAATTAAGATGGCCTTTCAATATTGGCAGCATAAAGGAAAACCGAAGAAACAAAGATTTGTTACATTAAAAGAAGCGTATCACGGTGATACAATTGGAGCTGTTTCAGTAGGAGCAATAGACTTGTTTCACCAAGTGTATAGTTCACTTTTATTTGAAGCAATTAAAATGCCTTATCCATATACATATCGTTCTCCTTATGGAAATAATAAGGAGGGAATTGTAAAAAAACATTTAGAAGAAATGGAAGAGTTGCTGAAAGACAAACATGAAGAAATTGCGGCGATTATTGTAGAACCTTTAATGCAAGGTGCTGGCGGTATGATTACAATGCCAAAAGGATACTTAAAAGGGCTACGTAATTTATGTACAAAATATAATGTTTTATTTATTACAGATGAGGTAGCGACTGGATTTGGGCGTACCGGGAAAATGTTTGCATGTGAACATGAAAATGTAACGCCGGACATTTTAACAGCTGGAAAAGGTTTAACGGGCGGATATTTACCAGTTGCAATCACCGTAACGACAGATGAAATTTATAATGCCTTTTTAGGCGACTATGAAGAACAAAAAACGTTTTTCCACGGTCATAGTTATACAGGGAATCCGTTAGGGTGTGCGGTAGCCATTGCGAATCTAGAACTATACGAGAAAACAAATTTAATGGAAGAAGTGGCACGTAAGACAGAATATGTGGCGACGCAATTGGAAGAGCTCTTTGCATATAAACATGTAGGAGATATTCGTCAGTGCGGGTTAATGGTTGGAATTGAACTTGTGAAGAATAAGGAAACGAAAGAAGCGTTTGAATGGACAGAGAGAGTCGGTGTTCAAGTGTGTAAACGCTCAAGAGAGCTGGGCATGATCTTGCGACCGCTCGGTAATACGATTGTATTTATGCCTCCTCTTGCTTCTACAATGGATGAGATTGATGATATGTTACGCATTTTGTATAAAGCAATCTCGGATGTTACGGAGGGAGAATAATGAGTGGTTTTTTTGTAACAGCAACGGATACTGAAGTGGGGAAAACTGTAGTTGCAGGTGCATTAGCAGGTGTATTTAGAGAATTGGGATATAACATAGGGGTATACAAGCCGTTGCAAAGTGGACATGTTGCATCAAATCCAGAGGGAGATGCAGCAAGGTTAAAAGCATTATCAGGTGTACCGACAAAAGAAGATGAAATTTGCCCTTATTCTATTGAAGAGCCACTTGCTCCGAGACTTGCCATGAAAAGAGCTGGAAGAGTAGTACATTTACAAGACATTATGAATCACTATAACGAACGATTGAAAGAGTTTAATAGCCTATTTGTAGAAGGAGCAGGTGGACTGGCTGTTCCGTACACAGAAGATGCTTTAGTAATTGATTTTGCAAAAGAATTACAGCTTCCTCTTATTGTAGTAGCACGTCCTACATTAGGAACAGTAAATCATACCGTTTTAACGATTGCTTATGCAAAGGCACAGGGCTTAACGGTAGCAGGTGTAATTTTATCCGGCTGCAAAGAATGTGAAATGGAAAGAGTACAAGAAAACAAAGAAATGATTGAAGAACTAAGTGGGGTACCGGTTTTAGGTTTATTACCATTCTTTGAAGGTGCATTTACAAAAGAAGAAGTCTTGGAATCTGCAAAAGAGTATATAATGATTTCAAAATTAGAGGAGTTTATCCGAAATGAATCAAACGTGGCGCACACATCTTCAATCTAAATTGCAACAATTAAATGAGCAAGGGCAGTATCGCAATTTGCATGTAACAGAACGAGCAGAAGAGACATGGCTTATTCGAGATGAAAAAAGGATGCTAAATTTAGCGTCAAATAATTATTTAGGGTTAGCTGGAGATGAGAGGTTAAAAGAAGCTGCTATAGCATGCACAAGAAAATATGGAACTGGGGCGACAGCATCAAGGCTCGTTGTAGGAAATTATTCACTGTATGAAGAGGTTGAGAGAAATATATGCGATTGGAAAGGCACTGAAAAAGCCTTAGTTGTAAATAGTGGATATACGGCAAATGTTGGAGTGATTTCTTCATTAGCCTGTCGTCACGATATTGTGTTTAGTGACAAATTAAATCATGCAAGCATCGTTGATGGAATTATATTAAGCGGAGCAGAGCATAAAAGATATCGTCATAATGATTTAGATCATTTAGAGAAGCTGTTGCAAGTAGCACCGCCAAAAAAGAAGAAATTAATCGTAACGGATACTGTTTTTAGTATGGATGGTGATACTGCATATTTACGAGAGTTAGTGCACATAAAAGAGAAATACGGCGCAATGATTATAGTTGATGAAGCACATGCGAGTGGAATATATGGAATGAATGGAGCAGGATTGTCCCATATAGAAAAAGATGTTGCTCAAAAAATTGATATACATATGGGGACGTTTAGTAAGGCTTTAGGGTGTTATGGTGCGTATTTGACAGGCGATGCAATTTATATAGAGTATTTACAAAATATGATGAGAAGCTTTATTTTTACTACTGCTTTACCACCAGGAACGTTAGGAGCGGTACAAAAAGCAATTGAAATTGTGAAAGAAGATAATGAAAGAAGAGAGCGACTTATAGAGAATGGAGCCTATTTTAGGACACATTTGCAAGAAGCTGGTTTTGATATTGGAAATAGCTCAACTCATATTGTACCGATTGTAGTCGGTTCAAATGAAACAGCTTTACGGTTTAGTAAAAGGTTGCAAGAGGTAAGTATTGCAGCAATTGCAATTCGTCCACCAACGGTTCCAGTGAATAGTTCACGGGTCCGTTTTGCAGTTACGTCCCAACATACAATAGCTGATTTGAACTGGGCTATTCAGCATATTATACGCATTGGTAAAGAAGAGGGGTTTTTCGTATGAAAGAGCTAAAGATTATTTTTATTCCTGGATGGGGAATGGAAGAAGGTGTTTGGACTTTAGTTCTGCCATATTTTAAAGGATATTCTGTTCAATGTATCAATTGGCGTAATGTGAAAGAACAAAGTGAATTTGCGGGGCGAATAATAGATGTAGCAAAAGATGAAAATGTGATTTTAGTTGGATGGTCACTAGGAGCGTTAGCGGCAGTTCAAGCCCATAAAAAGGTTAAGGCAAAAGGTATCGTACTAATTGGTGGTACGGCCAAGTTTACAAATACGAGCGACTATAAGAGTGGATGGAATGCTTTGCATGTAGAACGGCTGAAAAAGAATGTAGCGAGAAAGAAAGAAGATACGCTCAAGCGGTTTTATAAAAATATGTTTACGAAAGATGAGCTGAAAGAGAATAACAGGTTTGAAGATATGATAAAACGATTTAAAGGCGATTCTATTCAGTCTTTGCAATTAGGTTTGGAGTATTTAATAGAAGCAGATATGAGGGAAGAACTGAAAGAAGTTAAAGTACCTATACTACTTATTCATGGAGAGCAGGATGTCATATGCCCATTATCTGCAGCGCGTAGTATGGCTGAGAATGAGGCTGCCACGCTCAAGGTAGTAAGTGAGGCTGGACACGCATTATGTGTAATGAATTTTGAATATTGCGGAAATGAGATAATTCAATTTGTAGAGGGGATACGACATGATCAACAAAACGTTACTACAAAAACGGTTTAACGTGGCAGCTGTATCCTACGATCAATATGCAAATGTACAAAAAAAGATGGCACATTCATTACTTTCTAGATTGAAGCAGCGATATAGTGCAAATTCAACGATACGTATTTTAGAACTTGGATGCGGGACAGGATATGTTACAGAGCAATTATCAAGTTTATTTCCGAAAGCGCATATTACAGCCATTGATTTTGCTGAAAGTATGATTGAGGTTGCGAAAACTAGACAAAATGTGAAAAATGTAATGTTTTACTGTGAGGATATCGAAAGATTACGACTAGAAGAAACGTATGATGTCATTATTTCGAATGCCACATTTCAATGGCTAAATGATTTAAAACAAGTGGTAAGAAATTTATTTCATCATTTGTCTATAGATGGGATATTACTCTTTTCGACGTTTGGACATGAAACATTTCAAGAATTGCATGCTTCGTTCCAGCGGGCGAAAGAAGAAAAAAATATACAAAATGAAACATCGATTGGGCAACGTTTTTATTCGAAAAATCAGTTGCGCCATATATGTGAAATAGAAACAGGGGATGTGCATGTTTCTGAAACATGTTACATAGAGAGATTTACAGAAGTTAGGGAGTTTCTACACTCTATTCGAAAAGTAGGAGCGACTAATAGTAATGAAGAATCCTATTGTCAAAGTCCCTCACTCTTTCGTGCGATGCTTCGCATATACGAAAGAGACTTCACGGAAAATGAAGGGATAATGGCGACGTATCACGCTTTATTTATGCACATAACAAAAGAGGGGAAGAGATGAAATGAAACAAGTACAAACAAAAAGGGATTGGAAAAAACTTGCATATGACGTAGTAGAAGAGAAAAGGATTACGAAAGAGGATGCAATAGCGATATTAGAAGCAGATGAGAAAGAAGTTTTAGAAATTATGAATGCAGCTTACATCATTCGCCATCATCACTTTGGTAAGAAAGTAAAATTAAATATGATTATTAATACGAAATCTGGATTATGTCCTGAAGATTGCGGATATTGTTCACAGTCTATTATTTCAGAGGCGCCAATTGATAAATATGCATGGCTAACGCAGGAAAAGATTGTAGAAGGAGCACATGAAGCAATTCGCCGTAAAGCGGGTACATATTGTATTGTGGCATCTGGTCGTCGTCCGACGGATAAAGAGGTGAATCACGTAATTGGAGCCGTTAAGGAGATACGTGAAACGACAGATTTAAAGATTTGCTGTTGTTTAGGTTTCTTAAACGAAGATCAAGCAGGGCGTTTAGCAGAAGCGGGTGTACATCGTTATAACCACAACTTAAATACACATGCGAATAATTACGAAAGCATTTGCTCCACTCATACGTATGACGATCGTGTTGATACAGTTCAAAAAGCGAAACAAGCAGGGATTTCACCATGCTCAGGGGCGATTTTTGGAATGGGCGAGACAATAGAAGAACGTGCTGAAATTGCATTTGAATTACAACGTATAGATGCAGATTCAATTCCATGTAATTTCCTTGTTGCTGTAAAGGGTACGCCGCTTGAGGGACAAAAAGAATTAACGCCAGTAGAATGTTTAAAAGTGCTGGCAATGATGCGTTTTGTAAACCCAACGAAAGAAATTCGCATTTCAGGGGGACGTGAAATCAATTTACGTTCTGTACAACCAATTGGTTTATTTGCAGCAAACTCTATCTTTGTCGGGGATTATTTAACAACAGCTGGGCAAGAGCCGACTGCAGACTGGGGGATGATTGAAGATTTAGGGTTTGAGATTGAAGAATGTGCATTATGAGATAGATAAAAAGCAAACTTGTAAAAGAGTTTGCTTTTTTTGTAAATAAAATGTAATAAATAGTTGTGAACGCTTGATATTATTGGTTTTTGAGCGGAAAAAAGAATTTTGGTGGACGAATTTTCCAAGCCCCAATTGTACATAGTAAATATGTAATTTATATTGGGTTGGAGGATTTTACATGCACAAATATATATTAGCGATTATGACTTGTCTAATTTTGCTAAAAGCAATAAGTACTGATCCAGTTAAGGCCGCCGAAAATCCTGAACAAAAAGAGATGCAACAACGAATTGAACAACATTTTCGAACGAAAGCTGAACATTTTGGATTGAAAACAGAAGGGAAAGATTTAAAGGAAGTGCGAAAAGAAATTACTATTATAGAAGAGGCGAAGAAAAGAGAGAATGTTTGGAGAACAGCACAAAAGCTTCGTATACAAACAGAAGGAAAAACAATGGATGAATTAATAAAAGATGTACGGAAAAAAGTAAAAAAATAAAAAAGAGGCCGCAGCCTCTTTTTTATGCCCATTGTTTTGATAAGTGAGCCATTTCAATCGCAGCAACGGCGGATTCATAGCCTTTATTACCAGCTTTCGTGCCTGCGCGTTCAATCGCTTGCTCAATCGTTTCAGTCGTTAATACACCGAAAATAACGGGGATATCTGTTTGTAGTGATAAAGATGCAACTCCTTTTGCAACTTCATTACAAACGTAATCGTAATGTGTTGTAGCACCGCGGATTACAGTACCTAACGTAATAACAGCATCATACTTTCCGCTACTAGCCATCTTTTTAGCGATTAAAGGAATTTCAAATGCGCCAGGAACCCAAGCAACATCGATATCAGTTTCTTCTACACCGTGGCGCTTTAATCCATCTAAAGCTCCGCCGAGTAACTTACTTGTAATAAATTCATTAAAACGTCCAACAACAACCCCAACTTTTAATCCTGTACCAACTAAATGACCTTCGAATACCATAATGAATCTCTCCCTTTATTATAAGTTTAGTAAATGTCCTAATTTGTTTACTTTCGTTTGTAAATACGCTTTATTCTCTTCTTTTGTTGGCATTTGCAACGGTACACGCTCGATTACTTTTAAATCGTAACCTTGTAAGCCAGCAATTTTTCGCGGATTATTCGTTAATAATCGTAAATGTTGTAAACCTAAATCTTTTAAAATTTGAGCGCCAATACCGTAATCGCGTAGATCAGCAGGGAACCCAAGCTTTTCGTTTGCTTCTACAGTATCGAAACCTTCTTCTTGTAATTTATAAGCACGAAGCTTATTAAGAAGGCCGATGCCTCGTCCTTCTTGTCTCATATAGAGAAGAACGCCTTTTCCTTCACGCTCAATTTGAGCAAGTGCAGCATGGAGTTGTGGTCCGCAATCACAACGGCATGAGCCAAATACATCTCCTGTTAAGCACTCTGAATGAACGCGTACAAGTACAGGTTCTCCTGTTGAAATATCACCTTTTACGAGTGCGATATGTTCTTTTGTATCTAATGAATTAGAATAGCCAATTGCATGGAAAGTACCGAAATCTGTAGGTAATGTAATTTCCACTTCTCTCGTCACTAATGTTTCATGGTGGCGGCGATAAGCAATTAAATCTTCTATTGTAATCATTTTTATATCAAATTGTTTTGCACACTGTAGTAAATCAGGTACGCGTGCCATCGTACCGTCCTCATTGATAATCTCGCAAATAACTCCAGCTGGTTCTGCTCCGCAAAGCTGTGCTAAATCGACAGCAGCTTCAGTATGACCAGCGCGGCGCAGGACACCGCCTTCTTTCGCGATTAATGGAAAGATATGTCCAGGACGATTGAAATCAGCACCTTTTGATGCAGGATTTAACAATTCTTGTATCGTAGTTGCCCGTTCGTGAGCGCTAATTCCTGTTGTTGTAGAAACGTGATCAATGCTCACCGTAAATGCAGTATGATGCGAATCTGTATTATGAGCTACCATTGGTTCTAACTGTAGACGTTCTGCGTACCCTTCCGTAATCGGTACACAAACGAGGCCACGCCCATGTGTAATCATAAAATTAATCGTTTCCGGCGTAATATACTCTGCTAATGCGATAAAATCGCCTTCATTTTCACGGTTTTCATCATCACATACGATGACGACTTTTCCTTGTTTTAAATCTTCTAGAGCTTCTTCAATACGATGAAACATCATGCTTCCCCCTTATAGAAATCCGTTTTCTTGTAAAAAGCTTTCGCTCATTGAACGTGTTCGTTTTACAGGTTTAGAAATAAAGCGTTCGATATATTTACCGATCATGTCACACTCAATGTTTACGATGTCACCGGCATTCTTTTCTCCGATAACAGATTCACTTACTGTGTGCGGGATGAGTGAGATTGTGATGGAAGATTCGTCTATATCAAATATTGTTAAACTCGTTCCATCAACAGCAACGGATCCTTTATGCAAACAATAGCGCAGCAATTCATCAGCAATAGCTATTTTGTAATAGACGGCATTATAGTGTTGTTTTTTGTTTAATATCGTTCCGATGCCATCAATATGCCCTGAAACGAAATGTCCACCGAATCGTCCGTTTGCAGCCATTGCTCGTTCTAAATTTACTTTAGAGTGTGGTTTAAGCATACGAAGTGATGTTGATTGCATCGTTTCAGGCATTGCGTCCACTGTGAATGAAGTTGTTGTGAAACTCGTTACAGTTAAGCAAATACCGTTAACCGAGATACTATCACCTAAGTGAACATCTGATAAAATTTTGTTTGCATGAATCGTTAACTTCATCGCTTCTCCGCTTTGTTGCAGGTTTGAAACAGTTCCTAATTCTTCTACAATTCCTGTAAACATTCCATCACCTCACTTCGGGCGTTCGCAACGATTTTTATATCATCGCCCATTTGTTTCATCTCTTGAATTTCCAAGGAAAGTGCATCTTGTAATGCTGTGAAACCATTTCCGCCAAATAAAGTAGGGGCATCTTTCCCCCCAATTAATATTGGGCTTATATAAGTTATAATTTCATTGAAATACTTTGTTTGTAAGAAGCTTGCATGAACTGTTTGACCACCTTCAACGAATAGAGAAAGAATTTGCTTTTCTCCAAGAAAGAAAAGGAGGTCCTCAATTTCAATGTGCTTCGTTTTCATTTGGAATATAGCTATATTTTCAGATTCATAAGAAGCTATTTTTTCTTTATTTACATCTTTCCCGACAAAAATCCATGTCGGTGCTAAACCATCTGTTATGACATGAGAAGATGGTGGTGTTCGTAAATGGGTATCTAAAATAACACGTATAGGATGTTTCCCCCCATTAGGAATTCTTGTCGTTAAATGCGGATTATCAGCTATAACCGTATTTACTCCAACGAGAATCGCATCATGTGTATGGCGATATTGGTGGACATCAGCTCGTGCTTCTTCACCTGTAATCCACTTACTTTCACCAGTGACAGTTGCTGTTTTCCCATCTAAGCTCATCGCTGTTTTTATTGTTACAAATGGACGTTTCGTTTTCATGTAGTGAAAAAAGAAACGATTTAATAAGGTAGCTTCTACTTCAAGAACACCGGTAGTTACGTCGATGCCAGCTTCTTCTAATCTCCTTTTTCCATTACCAGAAACGAGAGGATTGCAATCAAGAGTAGCAATTACAACCCGTTTGACTCCTTTTTTGATGAGCAATTCACAGCAAGGTGGTGTTTTTCCAAAATGGCTACACGGTTCAAGTGTTACATAAACGGTAGCTCCTTTTGCTTTTTCACCAGCCATATGAAGAGCGTGAACTTCTGCGTGTTCTTCACCAGCACGTAAATGTGCTCCCATACCGACGATGTTTCCATTTTTTACAACAACAGCACCAACCATAGGATTTGGACTTGTTTGTCCGGATGTTCCTTCTGCTAACTGCAGGGCAATCCTCATATATTTTTGATCTGTCATTCTTTTCACCTCTCCTGAAAAAATCAAAAAACCCCAAGGATTTTATATCCTTGGGGTTTGGGAGACGTGATTTCTAGAAATATAGTTCGAATACGAAAGTATAGGAAAGAAACCTAACGATGATTGATATTTTTGCATAAGGAAAAAACCTAGCAAAATATCGAATTTTCAAACGCTAGTCGTATCTTTTTATTCCAGTATAGAAACATAAGTATACAAAATAAAACATATATAAAGATTCAAAATGAAACTTTAAAAATATGCATACTGAAATAAAAGTGTATTCGCTATATAAAATTACTAGAAAACATATCCTTCTCCCATCCAGACTATACTGTCGGCCCTAGAGTTTCACTAGATCCACCGTTTTCGAGTTGAAAACGGGTCACGGACTTAGAAGTTTGCACTTCATCACCGCCGGTTGGGAATTTCACCCGACCCCGAAGGATGTTGTTTGCTCAAATTATAGCACAAAAAAGACAAAAGGCTAGTAAAAAATATTCGAATGTGAAGAATTGTGTGAAAATATATGTAAGTTGGAATGAAGACAAAAGTATGGGGAATGTTGTAAGGAAAAGGGGGAACGAGAGTTAATGAAAAGAAAAAACATGCACAAAAAAATGTGCATGTCACATGTGAAATTATTCTGCCTCTGGTGCTCTAACAACAGAATCGAATTTCCCTTTATGCGAAGCATCGCAATAAGGCATATTTTTTGATAAACCACAACGGCATAAAGAAAATGCCGGTTTTGCTGGGAATACATTCCCTTGTGAATCGACTAATTCCACGTCCCCTGTAACGCGAAAAGAGCCATTATCATTTACTTTAATTTGTACTTTAGCCAACGCTATCCCTCCTTCCCAAACGCTTAATTTCATCATATAATTAAGAGAAGTACTTGACAATATTAAATGGGCACTTTCTTTGGGAGAGAAGAGAGTGTTATAATGTTTTTTATAACTGACTAGAGTAAGGTGAAGAAAGATGGATAAACAATTACGTACATTACGAAATATTGCAAATGAGCGCACGTGGGCATCATTTTTGAATGATAATCATCCATATAGTTTGTTACATTGGTCTATTGCAGGTGTAGGACAAGAGTCAAAGGATGTTTGGTTACTTCAAGATGAGGTAACATTTCAAACGACAGAATTTCCAACGTTAGATGATGCAATGCAATGGATTTCTGAAAACATGGAACAAGTTACAGACGTTTTAGCGCAATAAAAAAACAGGCTTATGCAAGCCTGTTTTTTGTTTCTTTTACATATGAGTTTAAAAATTGATCAACGGCTGCTTCATACTCTTCTTTATTTTCGTTATAAGAGCAAGCGTGTGCGCCGCGTTCTGCAATATAAAGTTGTTTATTGTTTTCCTTCGCTTCATATAGTGCTTTCGTCATATCAGCTAAAATATAATCATCATCTTTACTATGAATAAAGAGGACGGGATTGTTAATATTTTTTATGCAATCGATTGGTGAAACTTCGCGAATCGTATAACCGTCACGCACTTTTAAAAAAGCATTTGCTAAAGGTAATAAAGGCCATTTAGGTAAATGGAATTCAACCTTTAAACGGTGTTGTAATTGCCCGTAGAAATCAGAAAAAGGACAATCTGCAATATAGAAATCAGCACCATCTTCTACAAGTCCTGCGTATTGAAGAAGTGTTGCAGCTCCCATAGATTCACCATGAATACCGAGTGTTATATTTGTTCCAAAACGACTTTTTAGCCAGTCAACTACAGATTTTAAATCATGTTTTTCATAGTATCCATAGCTTGTTGTTTTTCCGCCAGTTTTACCATGACGACGATGATCATAAATAACGACATTATACCCTCTGTTTAAAAATAACCTTGCATATTTTACAGAGTTCATTTTATTTACAGTTACGCCGTGACAAAAAATCATAAACTTATTGGAATGACCAGCAGGAATGTAATATCCGTGAAGATCGTATCCGAATTGCGAAGGAATATGAATTTCTTCTTTATGAAGAGCATCAAAATCCTCTATACGAAAATGTTTTTTCGTTTCTCTCTCCAGTACTTCTTCCTCTGTTTTTTTCTTTAAGTACATCACTTTATTTGTAAAGAAAATCCCAAGGGCAGTTATCGCACCTAGTATAGTAAACAATGCTGCAAAAAAACGTTTCATACTTTACCTCATCCTCCAAATACCGTTACATGTGATACACTTACATTGTATCACAATGATAGAAAAGGGGAGAAATAGGAAATGGTGTATATACAAAAAATTACGCCAGCGATGAAAGAAACAATCCGTATGTTCATGTGTGAGAACTGGGGGAGTTCATTGATGGTTTCGCGTGGGAAGGGGCATCAGTTAGAAGAGTTGCCAGGATTTGTTGCACTCTTAGATGACAGAATAATCGGAATTACTACGTATGATGTGACCGGAAATATGTGTGAAATTGTATCGCTAGATAGCTTTGAAGAAAGAAAAGGAATAGGGACAAAACTTGTGGATTGTGTATTACAAGTTGCAGAAGAAGAACGGTGCGGGCGGGTTTGGCTCATAACAACAAATGATAATATGAATGCGTTACGTTTTTACCAAAAACGTAATTTTGTGATTACTAATTTATATGTGAATGCAGTGGAAGAGGCAAGAAAAATCAAGAAAGAAATTCCGCGTATCGGATATGATAATATCCCAATTTTACATGAAATTCAGTTAGAGTATCGTATAGTGTAATGATGTAACAATTTTCAGAAATATAAGTTATTAACCTTGACGAATATTGTAATTTAGTTTACCGTAAAATTGTAATCTATTACCATATTAAGGGGTGACGATGTGGCAACTATACGTGATGTTGCAAAATTGGCAGGTGTTTCAGTCGCAACCGTTTCACGAGTTATTAATGAAAAAGGATACGTTCATGAGGACACAGTAAAACAAGTAAAGGAAGCAATTGAGGAATTACGTTATAGGCCAAATAGTACAGCAAAGCCATTGTTTAAAGAGAGTTCAACGATAATTGCATTACTTGTAGATAATTTATATAACCCATCGAACATCACTTTGCTACATTGTATTGAGGAAATAGCATATAAAGAAGGATATCAAATCATTGTTTGTAATATAGAGAATAAAGATAGATACATACATATGTTGAAGGAAAATAACGTTGCAGGTGTTATTTTGACAAAATCCGTTTTTAAAAGTATAGGAGAAATTCCACTTCCATTTGTTGTGATTGATGAAAAACCCCCCCATGCAAATCATTATGAAAGTGGACAAAGAACGGTTTCTGTCTTAAAAGAGAAAGGCTGTCACTTCCTTGCTTATTTCGGTGAGGGAGAAGATAGTGAAGCAATGGAAGAGCACATATCGGGATTTTTAGACGCTGTTTGGGAGGAAGGAATCTCTTATCGAGAAGAATGTGTACAAGGGTATACGAATAAACAGTTTATTACATTATTGCAAACTTATCCGTATATAGATGGCATTGTAACTTCAAGTGATAAGGTTACTTTTGCGTTAATGCGAGCAGCGAAAAATTTAAATATCCGTATACCGGATAAATTGAAAATTATTGGACTGAACGGGAGTATAGACAGTGAATGGATAGGCCCGTCATTCATGAAAATTGAAAGTTGTGTCGAAGAAAATGGGAAGATAGCTTTGCAACAATTAAAAGAAAAAATAAAAAAGTAAAAGGTGCGTATAAAACGCACCTTTTATAATGTAATGGCGGCAATAAAGCCGAATATAAGTAACGGTATATTATAATGCAGAAAAGTTGGTACACATGTATCCCATATATGATGGTGTTGACCATCAGCATTTAAACCGGATGTTGGTCCAAGTGTACTATCTGATGCTGGAGATCCTGCATCCCCTAACGCACCGGCTGTACCGATAATTGCAATTGTAGCCATTGGACTAAATCCGAGCTGCATGCAAAGAGGTACAAAAATTGTTGTTAAGATAGGGATGGTTGAAAAGGATGAACCAATTCCCATCGTAACGAGAAGTCCAATCACAAGCATAAGAAATGCAGCGAGTGGTTTATTATTTCCGATTATATGTGCACTCGTTTGCACAAGAGATTCAACATGTCCTGTTTTTCGAAGAACAGCGCCAAATCCAGCGGCAGCGATCATAACAAAACCGATAAAGGACATCATGCGCATTCCGCTTGTTAATATCGCATCTGCTTCTTTAAGAGGTAGACTACCACTTACTGATAAGACGATAATCCCTGCTAAAGCACCAAAAATCATTGATTCTGTTGCTAATTGAACAGTTAATGTAGCTATGATAGATAATAATCCGAAAGTAATGCTACGTTTTGTGTAGGGAACGATCTCATTTGCGGTAGTATGAACTTGTTCTGTTTCATACGTACGAGGTTTTCGGTACGTAATGAATACGGCTACACATAATCCAATAATCATACCGATTGCTGGAATAGTCATTGCTTTTGGAATAAGTGCGACATCAAATGTAAGACCGCTTTGCGCAGCATTTGTTTGCAATACGTCATGATAAATTTTTCCGAATCCCGCTGGAATCCACATATAAGGAGTAATCAATCCGAATGTAATAATACATGTAACAAGTCTGCGATCCACTTTCAGCTCATTTAATACTTTTAAAAGTGCTGGAATTAAGATGGGGATGAAAGCGATATGAACAGGAATCACATTTTGTGAGAAGCAAGCCATTGTTAAAATGATGAATAAAATAAGTATTTTAGAATAAACTTGTTTTTTCGTGTCTTGTTCATTGCCAATCCATTTTAATGCAGTTTGAATCATGGCATCTGGAAGTCCTGTTTTGGAAAGGGAAATAGCGAAACCGCCAAGCATTGCATAACTTAAAGCAATTGGAGCGCTGTTTCCAAGACCAGTTGTAAAAGTGTTAATTGTTTCTGAAATACCGAGTCCGCCGATAATTCCGCCTGTTAAAGCTCCAACAATGATGGCGACAATGACCTGGACACGTAACAAACTAAGCAATAGCATAACTGCTACTGCGATGAGTACAGCATTCATAATAAATGTAATCTCCCCAAAATTTTATTGTGTTAAGGCAAGTAAATATGAAGCACCTTGCTATATTTATACATAGTTGCGACATATTATTATAAAGTGTTTTCTATGAAATGTAAAAGAGCCTTTGTTACTAATGCTGAAAAGCTAGCTCTTGTTTAATTGATTGTAAAGAATTAGCGAATAATTCTGGTTCTTCTAAATCAGGAGAATGTGCTGAATTTGGGAACCAAATCATCTTTTTTATGGGTGCTTCTATCACATCGCAATATTCCTGAACGAGTGCATAAGGAGTTTGATAATCATAGCGACCAGAACAAAAATAAACCGGAATAGATAAACTTGAAATAGAAGAAAAGAAATCGATTGTCAGCATTTCTTCCCATAAAACGCCAGATTTTAAATTTCCTGCGAGAAACTTGAACCAATCTAATAGCGTATATTCAGGAGAGAAGAAGCCTGTTCGTATAAAAGAAAAGGAAGATCCGTTTTGGATTGCTCCGCCGAATGTGCTAAGCCACTTTCTTTGAATAATAAGGCGTCTCGTATCTAAAAATGGAGGTTTGCCTAATTTTAAAAGGGATGCTAATGCTTTTTTATGATCATGTTTTTTTGCAGAACGAATTAAATGCTGATATAGCAATTCTTCGTTTTGTTTCATATGCACAATCTGCCCAATACCGATGTACGCCTCGATATACTGTGGATATTGATGTGCTATGTTAAGCCCAATAATGCTTCCCCAAGAATGACCAGCGAGAAATAGTTTCTGTTTGTTGAACTTTTTAAGTACATAGTGAATCACTTCTTTTGCATCGGAAACGAATTGTTCGATTGTAAAATTTGCTCCGAAATCTTTCATTGAAAAAGATTTACCTGCCCCGCGCTGATCCCAATTAATAACGATGAAATGTTTCTCCAATTCTTTTTGGAAATGACGAATAAATCCAATTTGTGCCATGCCCGGTCCACCATGACAGCATAATAAAATAGGCTGCTCTATGTTTTGCCCGCGCATAAGGAGAGTTTGTTTTCGATTATGAATCATAACGCTTTCCATCGTAGCAATACTATTAGGAATGAGTTGTTTATTTTCATTATAAAACGGTGGGGTATAGCTACGAAAAAGCATATTGAAAACCTCCTTTTCTGAAATCGTATGAATCGCACAGGCTATTTGTTTTGCATATACTGTTAGAAAATCATTGTAACATACCATACTAGTGTCATTTCAACACGGGAGGAGGGAAATTGTGACGATTGGAGAAATTATAGATTGCTTAAATAGACGTGAATCCATCGCTATCATAGCAAAACGTCTTGAAATAAGCCCGTATACATTATCAAAGAAATTAAGATTGATTGGATATGAATATGATGGGGAACAGAAGAAACGTATTTTTGTAGGAGATGGAGAAGAACCTCGTCACTTACAACTCCAAGAAGCGACGGCCCTTCAATATGCGAAAACGGATTACCAATTATTAATTTATGAACAATTACAAAGTATTTATGAATTACTAAGTAAGAGAGAAGAAGTAATCGCGCCAATTATGAGTATAAGCACAGAAAAAAAGAAACGTACTTTTTCTATTAATAAAGAAATATTAGCAAAACTAGACGCTATATCAGAATCAAAAGGAATTCAGAAATCTAAACTTGTAGAAGAGGCGTTACAACAATTTTTGCAGCAATATGATTTTAACAAAACAGCACGTTTGGATGACTAAAGAAAAGGATACTAAGTTCATTGTGAGAACGAGTATCCTTTTTAGATTTTACTAATATTGTGGATTAAGTAAGTATAAGTGTACCCTGTACAATAAAAATCTGGATCGCATATTAGAGAAATACTTAATTTATTTTTTGAATTCTACCATCAATAATTGGCTGAATTGGTTCTTTTAATTGTTTTACATAATCGACTAGCGCTTCAAAGTCGTTTGGACCAGTTTCTGAATTTTTTCCATTTTTAAATGATACGAATCCGTCACCGCCAGAAGCTAAGAAAGCATTCGCAACTACGCTATACGTTTTAGTTGGAGATAACACCTCGCCATTTGTTAAGTGTATATTCGTAACCTTTTCACCGTTTGGTTTATTGGCATCCCACGTATATTGAATACCTGAAATTTGAAGCATTCTTGTTGTTCCTTTTTGCCATTGCTGATTTAAAATGTCGCGAATATCTTGACCTGTTAAATCTACTTTAATCAATTGGTTTCCAAAAGGCTGAATGCCATATAATTCGCCCCAAGTAATATCGCCAGCATCTAAGTCATTACGAATACCACCAGGATTCATAAGTGCGATTTGAGCTTGCATTGTTTGACGCTGTGCGTCGGCAATTACATTCCCAAGAGTAGATTCACCAGCATCATTTTGTTTACGGTCGATAGGTGCTGTAGATTTTCCCACAACTTCATTTACAAGTGGTGCAATCTTTTCTTTATATTGATCTATTTTTTGTTTTACTTGTTTATCAGGTTCCACACCTTCATGATATGTTGTGATCACTTCAGCTTTTTTCTTTACAATATCTTTTGTTTTACGATCAATTGTTACATCTACGTCTGAGAAAGCTGTTCCATAAGAGTTCGCTTGGACGATTAGTTTATTATTTACAGTGCCATTTACATACGTGTGACTATGCCCACCGAAAATGACATCAACTTCTGGATCTGTTTCATTTGCAATGCGAGTAAGGTCTCCATTTGTCACGCCAGATTCATCAGTTGTTCCGCCGACATGGGCAAGGACGACGATGGATTTAACACCGAGACGCTTTAATTGTTGCGTTGATTTATTAATTGCTTCTACTTCGTCAGTGATCTGTACATTTTTAAGCATAGTAGGCATCACGACATTTGGTGTATCAGTTGTAACAACGCCAATGAATCCTACAGGAACACCATCTACCATTTTTACAGTAAATGGTGGTAAAAATAAACGACCAGTTGATTTGTTATAGAAGTTAGCAGCGACATAAGGGAAGTTAGCACCTTTGAAATTCCCCGTTTTCTCGTGATATCCACCGTAAATGAGGCGTTTCATTTCATCGATACCTTCATCAAATTCATGGTTTCCGATTGTACCAACATCGAATTTTAAGTCATTCAAAAATTCAATCGTTGGTTCGTCTTGTAACAATGCTGAAACTGGTGGACTAGCTCCGACAATATCGCCAGCATGTACGAGAAGTGTATTCGGGTTTTGCTTTTTACGTTCTTTTAAATAAGTAGCTAAGTAATCAGCGCCACCGGCTTCTTTGTTATTAATTTTTTTAACAGTATCTAGTTGTCCATGGAAATCATTAATACCAAGCATTTGTATGTCTATGTAGCGGTTTTGTTCAGCTGGAGTCTGGGATGGGGGAGCGGCAAATACAGTTGAAAAAGTTATGGTGCTTAAAACGGCAACAGTAGGAATAATTTTTTTCCACATAATTCATTTCTCCTTTTTTTATAATCTGACATCATACGACATAATTTTAATAGATTCATAGGATTATATCTATATAAAAATTTAGTTTTTTCGAAAAATTAACATATTTACAAAAGGTGAATAATAGAGTAAAGAACCTTTTTTATTGTCGATTTCATTGTGTATCTACTATAATGGAGAAAAAAGTAAAAGGTGAGTAGCATGAAGAAAAAGAAACAAAGACAAATGCAAAGACAATCGCAAGTTAATAAACCAGAGAAAGAGTCGCTTACATTAGGCGATCAATTAAATGATTCACTCATGCAGCAATTAAAGAATAAGAAGAAAGAATTGCAAGTGAGAGAAGAGAAAAAAGAGGCAGCTGAACTGGAAAGAAAGCGCCAAGAACAAAAAGAGCGTGAAAAGAATAAATCATTTGAAGAACTGTTAAGTGAAAGTAGCCTTACTTGGAAAGACTTTAAATAATATAAAAAAATGATCAGTGTATATCGCTGATCATTTTTTTGACGAGCTTGTAAGAAAAGGGGAGTGTAAAATGAGAAAAATTGTAGTCGTTCCGCATGAAAATCATTGGAACGAAAAATTTCAAATAGAGGCCAAAAGATTAAAATCGGCGATGCCAGAAATGGTGAAAGTCCACCATATTGGAAGTACGTCAGTGCCAGGACTGGCAGCTAAACCAATTATAGATATGATTATGGAAGTAGAGAGTATCGACAGAGTAGATCAGTGGAATGAACGTTTTATAGAACTTGGTTACATCGTAAAAGGGGAAAATGGTATTTCAAGACGTCGTTATTTTATACATGGAACGGAGGAAAAACGTTCGTATCATTTACACGTGTTTGAAAAAGGAAACCCTGAGATAGTAAGGCATTTAGCATTTCGTGATTATATGATGGCCCATTGTGAAGAAGCTGAGGCATATGCAACTTTAAAGAAAGAATTAGCTGAAAAGTATACATATGATGGCACGTTATATTCGGAAGGGAAAAATGAATTTGTACGTAATGTTGATGAAAAAGCGAAAGAATGGAAAGAAGGAAATGTGAATAATTGAGTTCACGTTTTAGTGTATAAAATTATTATGTAAACTGTACATATGTTTTGACTTTTTGGTTGAATCTTGTTCAAATAAAGTGGTGGCTTATAAAAAATGTAAGAATGAGAGGGAGACGACTGTGCACATTCCAACAACTACACTTCATAATGGCGTGAAAATGCCGATGATTGGTCTAGGCGTTTATAAAGCGAAGGAAGGCGCCGAAGTAAAACAAGCAGTAAAAACAGCGTTAGAAGTTGGATACCGTTCGATTGATACAGCGACTGTATATGAAAATGAAAGCGGTGTCGGAGAAGCGGTTCGTGAATCAGGAATTCCGAGAGAAGACATATTTATTACAACAAAAGTTTGGAACGACGATCAAGGGTACGAAGAAACAATTGAGGCGTTTGAAAAAAGCTTAAAGAAATTACAAATGGACTATGTAGATTTATATTTAATACATTGGCCAATAAGAGGGAAGTATGTTGATACGTACCGAGCGTTAGAAAAATTGTATGAAGAAGGTAAAGTGCGCGCGATTGGTGTTTCTAATTTTCATAAACATCATTTAGAGCTATTATTACCAAATTGTAAAGTAAAGCCGATGGTAAACCAAGTAGAACTTCATCCGATGTTAGCGCAATTTGAATTGCGTAATTTCTGTCAAGATGAGCAAATTCAAATGGAAGCATGGAGCCCCTTAATGAGAGGTGGGGAAGTATTCGAGCACCCGATTATCCAGGCCATTACTACGAAATATGAAAAAACACCTGCGCAAGTTATATTAAGATGGGATATTCAAAGCGGGGTAGTGACAATTCCTAAATCTGTTACACCATCTCGCATTAAGGAGAATTTTTCTATCTTTGATTTTTCACTAACAGAAGAAGAGATGACTCAAATTAATACGTTAAATCGTAATTTACATGTAGGAACGAATCCTGATAAATATGATACGCTATAAAAAGACGCTACCAGTATGGTAGCGTCTTTTTAACGATGTAAAGCGTAAGTATCACATTTAGCAATTTGCTGAAGTTGTACATATTCTGCTGTTGTTAACTGTGTTTGTTTACTAGCCTGTACATTTTCTTGCAATTGTTGGATAGAGCTTGCACCAGGTATAACAGCTGCAACGGTTTCGTTATGTAAGCAATATTGAATAGCTGTTCCAGTTAAGGAGCTTCCTTGGGTTATTTCTTTTACACTTGCAAGCGTCGCATATAATTCATCGTAAGAATAAGAAAGGTAATCTTTTTCTTTTACTCTTTCTATCTTTCTCACATTATTGTCAGTTAAAATTCCTTTTGCAAGTGGTCCGCGAGCAATAATGCTAATTTGATGTTCACTGAAAAGTGGGAACCATTCTTCAGGGCGACGATTTAAAAGGCTATATTCCATTAGCACACTAACGATATTTGAACGTTTTGCATACTCACGGATGACATTTGGACGTATAGAAGAAATACCGTAATGGCGAATGATACCTTCTTTTTTTAATTCTTCAAAGGCTTCAACTGTTTCATCTATTGGATCTTCAATCGTCCCGCCGTGAAGTTGATAAAAATCAATATAATCAGTTTGAAGTCTACGTAAACTTTCTTTCACTTCAGCCTTTATGTAATTCTTAGAAGGATCCCAAGACCAGCCGTTTTTTTCTTCTGTCCATCGATTTCCAACTTTCGTTGTAAGAACAATTTGGTCTCGTTTCCCTTTTAATGCTTTTCCAACAAATTCTTCGTTTAATCCATAATCGTATAAATCTGCTGTATCAAAAAAATTGATTCCTAAATCAATTGCTTCATCGATAATACGCATAGCTTCTGTTTCAGATGTACCGAGAGACATACAGCCAAGGCCCATTTCTGTAACAAACAAATCTGAGTTTCCTAATTGACGTTTTTTCATAGGTCAACCTCCTTACCTTTATTGTACGAAAGGGAAAAGAGGTTGACAAACGTTTACTTTTTATTTGCTGTAATCCACTCTTGTACAGTTGTATACTCTTTGCTATATTGTTTTAGTTTATGGCGAATTTGCCATGCTTTTCCGACTAAAGTGACGCGATTTGGTAAAATATAAACTTTCATTTCTATCACGCTCCTTTCAATGTGGTAAAATGTATGAGGAATGAATAGGAAATAGAACAGGGAGATGAAGTAGTATGAGTAATCTTGCAGAGAGAACAGTAAAAACTGAGCCGATTTTTGATGGTAGAGTTATAAAAGTTCGTGTTGATGATGTAGTATTACCAAATGGAGCAATGAGTAAACGTGAAATTGTAAATCACCCTGGTGCAGTTGCTATTATTGCTATTACTGATGAGGGGAAAATCGTGCTTGTTGAGCAGTATCGTAAAGCGCTTGAAAAGGCGATTATAGAAATTCCGGCCGGCAAGTTAGAACCTGGTGAAAAACCTGAGGTGACAGCAGTTCGTGAATTAGAAGAGGAAACAGGATATGTATGTGAAAATATGGAGCTTATTACTTCTTTCTATACATCTCCAGGATTTGCAGATGAAATTTTATATGTATATAAAGCGATAGGTTTGACAAAAAAAGAAAATAAAGCCGAGTTAGATGAAGATGAGTTTGTGGAATTGATGGAAGTATCGTTAGAAGAAGCGATTACTCTTATGAAAGATCTTCGTATTCATGATGCAAAAACGATGTTTGCAGTACAATATTTACAATTACAAAAATAAACACTCGCCAAAGGCGAGTGTTTTTTAATTGATTTTTGCGTATACGCGTGCATCACGTAAGCTACCGTCTGGTGCTATGAAATCATTTTCCATTGTACCTTCTAGAATAAATTCTAAACGTTCTGCTAAGTTACATGCATTTGTATTTGTTGCATCAATACGAATTTCAATTCTTCTAGCACTTAGCTTATCGAAGGCAAATTGAATGGCACCTTTAATAGCTTCAGTCATATAGCCCTGTTTTGTATACGCACTATGCAGCCAGAAGTGAAGTGAAAACTTTGGAATATCCCAGTTTTCAGGCTTGAGTGTTATAGCCCCGATGAATGTACCAGATACTTTATCGTATAAGTGAAAATCAAGTGTCTCACGAAGTAAAAACTGTCCGTGAGCATTACGAACGATTTCTTCAGCACTTTCTTCTGTTTCAGCGTTAATTGGCATCCACGGTACTAAGTCTTCTAGAGAAGCTTGGATTGCTTCATACACTTCTGCACCATCACCTGGAAATGGCTTACGAACTTGTAAGCGTTCAGTTTGAAATAATGTTGGAAAATCTAATAATAATGGTTTCAAGAGAAATCCCTCCTATTCTCTACTTTTTAGTTTAGCAAAGTAGAGCGGAATTTCAATGTTAATTCGTCATACTTTTTTCTTTCTTTCATACATTTTTAGTAAGAGTGTGAACGGAGGGAAGAAAAATGTGGCGAAAAACTTGGCAAGACCGTGTAATGTCTCACATACAGGAAAACTCTTCATTATATATATTTAACGCTGTTTTATTATTGATGGGAGTAATATTTGGGGCCATTCTTGTAAATAGTCTACAATTAAATCAAAAACAAGATTTATCATTTTATTTACAACGTTTTTTTGGACAAGTTTCTAAAGGAGAATTTGCTATTGCAAGCGAAATGTTTCGAGAAAGTTACTTTTCGCAATTAAAATACATTGGATTTATTTGGATTTTGGGGATTTCAATTATTGGATTGCCACTTATTTTTATTTTATTGTTTGTAAAAGGAGTAGTTGTCGGATTTACAGTAGGTTTTTTAGTCAGTCAGCATGGATGGAATGGATTATTATTAGCATTCGTTTCTGTGTTGCCACAAAACCTCATTATTATTCCAGTATTTCTCGTTATGACAACAATTGCAGCAAGCTTTTCCTTACGCATGATTAGGCATCAATTTATTCGGAAAATAACCGAGCCACTATTACCGTTATTAATTCGTTATACATGCTTCTTTCTTATAATTGGAGCGGTGTTAGCTCTTGCTTCTAGTGTAGAAGCTTATGCATCACCAGTTTTAATGAAAGAAGTCGTTGAAGCTATTAATAAACAATAAATACTTTATGAGAATAATTATCAATTTGTTTTTATTGTTTTTCTTTTGACAGAAGCCCTTCTTCTGATATAATGGTGTAAGAGTGGCGAGGAGGGAGTAGTACCGAATGGAAGAAAGAATTGAACGAATTAAGAAGCAATTACATGCAGCGAGCTACAAGTTAACACCGCAACGTGAAGCAACAGTTCGTGTGCTGCTAGAAAATGAAGAAGATCATTTAAGCGCAGAAGATGTTTACCTCCTTGTAAAAGAAAAGTCGCCAGAGATCGGACTAGCAACCGTCTATCGAACTTTAGAACTATTATCTGAGTTAAAAGTTGTCGATAAGATTAACTTCGGAGACGGTGTTTCACGCTATGACTTACGCCAAGAAGGTGCGCAGCGTTTCCACCATCATTTGATTTGTACACAATGTGGTGCTGTACAAGAAATACAAGAAGATTTACTTGGTGAAGTGGAAAGGAAAGTAGAACATGACTGGAGCTTTAAGGTGAAAGATCATCGTTTAACATTCCATGGGATTTGTAAAAATTGTCAAGAAAATGAAACGGATGAAAAATAACCTTTTCCTATTTATCTAGGAAGAGGTTTTTTATTTGAATAAGGTATAAATTGGTGAAAGCTTGGCATATGTTGTAATAACTTATATTTTGGAGGAGTTTACAATGCGCCGAGCTTTAAAATTAACTTTTGATGGAATAAAAGTATTTTTATTATTTACAAGTTGTACGATTTTGTTTTATTTCGCTATACTATGGATAAATGAAGAATATGAAAGCTATCATCGTTATGAAAAACCACAAGAAGAGACTGTAGAAAAAGTATCAGGGAATGAAGAGCCGGCAAAGGATGCTTTCGTAAATAGAATGATGTTTTTCTATGAAAATGGGGAGTAGTGTAGATTGGAAGATCAATTAAAAGATTTTATTCATTATATGGTTGTCGAAAAAGGGCTTGCGAAAAATACAGTAGTATCTTATGAACGTGATTTAAAAAGTTATGTAAAGTATTTGCAAAATGTAGAACAGGCGAAAAGCTTTCATGAAGTGACACGCTTACACATTGTTAATTTTCTGCAGCACTTAAAAGAAAACGGAAAATCTTCGAAAACATTAGCACGTCATATTGCATCGATTCGTTCGTTTCACCAATTCTTACTTCGTGAACGAGCGGTAGAGCACGATCCATCCGTACATATTGAAACGCCGCAAGGAGAACGGAAATTACCGAAAGTACTATCAATCGATGAAGTAGAAGCGTTGCTTCAGACACCAAAAATGACGAGTGCTTTTGGGGTTCGTGATAAAGCGATGCTAGAGTTATTGTATGCGACAGGACTTCGTGTTTCGGAATTAATTGCCTTAAATTTAGAAGATGTACATTTAACGATGGGATTTGTTCGTTGCATAGGGAAAGGGAATAAAGAAAGAATTATTCCACTAGGAAGTTTAGCGACGGAAGCGATTCAAAAGTATATTGAAAAGGGAAGAAGAGAATTGATGGGTAAAAAGGTAGTAGATGCACTCTTTTTAAACCATCATGGAAATCGATTATCAAGACAAGGATTTTGGAAAATTTTAAAACGATTAGCGAAAGAAGCAAATATTGAAAAAGAGCTTACACCGCATACGTTGCGCCATTCTTTTGCTACGCATTTATTAGAAAATGGAGCAGACTTGCGTGCTGTGCAAGAAATGCTTGGACATGCTGATATTTCGACGACGCAAATTTATACGCATGTTTCAAAAGCTAGATTAAAAGATGTATATAAACAGTTTCATCCGAGAGCATAGTTACTATGCTCTTTTTTCATAGATTCAGAAGGATAGAGCGTTTCACAGAAACTTCACAAACATTTCGTACATTGTTTTCAGCAGAAGACTAGAATATTACAATGCATTTCCTCTATACTAAATAAGGTATAAAGGAGGAAATGATGATGAAAAAACTTATTATGACATTATTTATCGCGATGTTAGCATTGGCTGGCTGTAATACAAACAAAGAAGAACCGAAAAAAGAAAAGAAACTTGAAAGTATAAACGTAGCGGTTCAAACGAATCCGAAAGAAATTAAACCTGGTGAAAAAACAGAAGTACAAGCACTTGTTACGCAAGGAAAAGAAAGAGTAACGGATGCTGATGATGTAAAGTTTGAAATTTGGAAAGATGGCGACGAGAAACACGAGATGTTAGATGGTAAGCATAAAGGAAAAGGTGTTTATGCAGTAGAAAAAACATTTGAAACTGATGGAGTATATCATATTATTCCTCATACAAATGCACGCGATATGCATGTTATGCCAGAACATAAAGTGGCTGTAGGAAATGCAAAAGTAGAAGATGCGAAAAAAGAAAATAGTGATCACGGTGCAGGGCATGACGATCATAAAAGCGATACAATGATCCACCTTATGGCTGGTGACATAAAAGTAAACGCTGAATCGACTATGAAAGTTCATTTAAAACAAAAAGAAGAAGCGTTAACTGGTGCTGAAGTACAACTTGAGATTTGGAAAGATGGTGTTGAAAAACACGAATTTATTCCAGCGAAAGAAGGAAATAAAGGAGAGTATGAAACGAAACATACTTTCAAAGAAAACGGTTCTTACAAAGTGAAAGTTCATGTTAAAAAAGGCGAACTGCATGAACATAAAGAAGAAACAGTAGAAGTAAAATAAAAAGTAGCTCTTTAGAGCTACTTTTTATTTTTATCCCGCTTTAATGGGCAGTAAGACCCCCACCTCAAAATTCAACGAAAGCAAAGAAGTTAGGTGGGGGATCAACTGCCCATAAAAGTCCGATTGGTTCAACTAATAATCAGTGGGGGATGAAGAACCCCCCCACTGATTAAAGTTTCACTTTATCTCGTTATTTGTGAGCTAATTATTTTTTCACTTTATATGAAGAAATAAATCATAAAATAATTAGCACTTCTTTGCATAATGGATTACAATAGAAGTGTGAAGAAAATGAGAAAATCTACGAAAATGTATTAAAAAGAAAGCGTAAACATGGTATGATATCCGTATCAGATGTCTGACATCTGACTTAGAAAAAACTAGAAATGTTTTTGAGTCGTTTCAAAGTAAACGAAATAGGTTAGAGAATCATTTAAAGAAGTACTGTTTGACAATGAGAACGAAAGATAATTCTTATGGAGAACAGTTTCACTTTATAGCGTTTTGAACATACTACAAGAAGTAGAACTGAACTTATAGGAGGTCGCAGTTATGAATAAATATAAACGTATATTCCTAGTCGTAATGGACTCTGTAGGAATCGGCGAAGCACCGGATGCTGAGCAATTTGGTGATTTAGGTTCTGACACAATTGGTCACATTGCTGAACATATGAATGGATTACAAATGCCAAATATGGTGAAGTTAGGTCTTGGTAACATTCGTGAAATGAAAGGTATCTCTAAAGTAGAAAAACCACTTGGATATTATACAAAAATGCAAGAAAAATCTACTGGTAAAGATACAATGACAGGACACTGGGAAATCATGGGTCTTTACATTGATACACCATTCCAAGTGTTCCCTGAAGGATTCCCAAAAGAATTACTTGATGAATTAGAAGAAAAAACAGGTCGTAAAATCATCGGTAATAAACCAGCTTCTGGAACTGAGATTCTTGATGAACTTGGTCAAGAACAAATGGAAACAGGTTCTTTAATCGTTTACACTTCTGCTGATAGCGTATTACAAATCGCAGCACACGAAGAAGTAGTGCCACTTGAAGAGTTATATAAAATTTGTAAAATTGCACGTGAATTAACGTTAGATGAAAAGTACATGGTAGGTCGTGTTATCGCTCGTCCATTCGTTGGAGAACCAGGGAAATTCACACGTACACCAAACCGTCATGATTATGCGTTAAAACCATTCGGCCGTACGGTAATGAATGAATTAAAAGATAGTGACTACGATGTGATTGCTATCGGTAAAATCTCTGACATCTATGATGGTGAAGGGGTAACTGAATCACTTCGTACGAAGTCTAACATGGATGGAATGGATAAGCTTGTAGATACATTAAACATGGACTTTACAGGTCTTAGCTTCTTAAACTTAGTTGACTTTGATGCATTATTCGGTCACCGCCGTGATCCACAAGGATATGGAGAAGCACTGCAAGACTATGATGCACGTCTTCCAGAAGTATTCGAAAAACTAAAAGAAGATGATTTATTATTAATTACAGCAGACCATGGTAATGATCCAGTTCACCACGGTACTGATCATACACGTGAATATGTACCGTTATTAGCATATAGCCCAAGCATGAAAGATGGCGGACAAGAATTATCACTTCGCCAAACATTTGCTGATATTGGTGCAACGGTAGCAGAAAACTTCGGTGTGAAAATGCCAGAACACGGAACAAGCTTCTTAAACGAGCTAAAGAAATAGGGGGATAAACAAATGAATCGTGAACTTATTACAAAATCAGCTTCATACTTAAAAGAGAAATTTCAAGAAACGCCACAAGTAGGACTAATCCTTGGATCAGGACTAGGTGTATTAGCAGATGAAATCGAGAACGCAGTAACAGTACCTTACAGTGAAATCCCTGAATTCCCAGTATCAACTGTAGAAGGACATGCAGGTCAATTAGTATTCGGTACACTTCAAGGTGTTACAGTAGTAGCAATGCAAGGACGTTTCCACTTCTATGAAGGATACGACATGCAAAAAGTAACATTCCCAGTTCGTGTTATGAAAGAACTAGGTGTAGAAACAGTTGTTGTAACAAATGCAGCTGGTGGTGTAAATACATCATTCGAGCCAGGCGATCTTATGTTAATTTCAGACCATATTAACTTCATGGGTACAAATCCATTAATCGGACCAAATGATTCTGAAATGGGTGTACGTTTCCCTGATATGTCTACATCATATACGACAGAGCTTCGTGAAATGGCGAAACAAGTCGCAGCAGACCTAAATATTAAAGTACAAGAAGGTGTATACGTTGGAATGACAGGTCCTGTATATGAAACACCTGCTGAAATTCGTATGCTTCGTACACTTGGCGGAGATGCAGTTGGTATGTCAACAGTACCTGAAGTAATTGTAGCGCGTCATGCTGGTATGAAAGTACTTGGTATTTCTTGTATTTCAAATATGGCAGCTGGTATTTTAGATCAGCCACTTCACCACGATGAAGTAATCGAAACGACAGAACGTGTTAAAGCTAATTTCTTAGCATTAGTAAAAGCAATCGTAAAACAAATGAAGGGGTGACCTCACAATGAGAATGGTGGACCTAATTGCAAAAAAACGTGACGGACATGCATTAACGACAGAAGAAATTAACTTTATTGTTGAAGGATATACGAATGGTGATATTCCTGATTATCAAGTAAGTTCACTTGCAATGGCAATTTTCTTCCAAGATATGAACGATCAAGAACGTGCTGATTTAACTATGGCAATGGTAAATAGCGGTGATACAATCGACTTATCAGCTATTGAAGGAGTAAAAGTAGATAAGCACTCAACAGGTGGCGTTGGTGATACAACAACACTTGTATTAGGTCCATTAGTAGCCGCTTTAGGTGTACCGGTTGCAAAAATGTCTGGACGTGGTTTAGGACATACTGGTGGTACAATTGATAAATTAGAAGCAGTTCCAGGATTCCATGTTGAAATCGAAAATGATGAATTCATGCGTCTTGTAAATGAAAATAAAATCGCAGTTATTGGTCAAAGCGGAAACTTAACACCTGCGGATAAAAAATTGTATGCACTTCGTGATGTAACGGCAACAGTAAACTCAATCCCGCTTATTGCAAGCTCGATTATGAGTAAAAAAATTGCTGCTGGTGCAGATGCAATTGTTCTTGATGTAAAAACTGGAGCAGGTGCATTTATGAAAACAGATGAAGACGCAAAACGTTTAGCAGAAGCAATGGTGCGCATTGGTAATAACGTTGGTCGTAATACGATGGCTGTTATTTCTGATATGAGTCAACCACTTGGTGAGGCGATTGGTAACGCACTTGAAGTACAAGAAGCAATTGATACGTTACAAGGTAAAGGGCCAAAAGATTTAGAGGAGTTATGTTTAACACTTGGAAGTCAAATGGTATACCTTGCTGGACAAGCTTCATCTTTAGAAGATGCACGTGAGAAATTAATTGAAGTCATGAACAACGGTAAAGCGCTAGAATCATTTAAAACGTTCTTATCAGCACAAGGCGGCGATGCATCTGTTGTTGATGATCCTTCAAAATTACCACAAGCACAGTTTAAAATTGAAGTAGAAGCGAAGGAAGACGGTTATGTATCAGAAATCGTTGCAGATGAAATCGGAACAGCAGCAATGCTTTTAGGAGCAGGACGTGCGACGAAGGAATCTGAAATTGATTTAGCAGTGGGCTTAATGCTTCGCAAAAAAGTAGGGGACAGCGTGAAAAAAGGTGAATCCCTTGTTACCATTTTCGCAAACCGTGAAAATGTGGAAGATGTAAAAGCAAAAATTTATGAGAACATGAAGATCTCTACAGACCACGTAGATGCACCAACTTTAGTGCATGGTATTGTAACGAAGTAATAAAAAAAGGCCAAGGAGTATTTCTCCTTGGCTTTTTTTGCTATTTTTTGTTTATAATAATAATGGGTGAAATTATGATTAGAATTTGTGCAATAACAAAAACAGATGAAGTATTATATGATGTTTCGCTAGAAGAAACAACGAAAGACCATATTGCATGGTATTGGCTAGATTTATATAAGCCAACGAAAGAAGAGTATACATACATTTTGCAAGATCATTTTAAGTTCCATCCCCTTGCAATTGAAGACTGTATAGAATATGTACAGAGGCCAAAAGTTGATTTTTATGATGGATATAACTTTTTAGTTCTTCATGCATTTGGTGAGGATGGATTAGAACCGCACGAGATCGATTTATTTATTAGTGATCGTTATATTGTTTCCTTCCACTTTTCTCATAACAATGCAATCGAAAGAGTATGGAAAACACTTGGAGAAAAGAAGCGTATTAAAAATAGTCCTTTACACGTAGCACATACCATTATCGACCAAATTGTGGACGACTATTTTGCGCCTGTATATTACATTGAGGATCATTTAAATGCAATTGATGATAATTTAACAGGTGAGACAGCAGGAAGTGTACTAGAAGAAGTATTTGATATACGTGCAGATTTATCAAAACTAAGGCGTACAATCATTCCGATGCGTGATTTATTGTATCGTATTTTAAATTCGACTCGTTTTTACGGTATAAGTGATCATGAAATTTACTTTAAAGATATACATGATCATTTACTGAAACTGACAGAAATGATTGAAGCAAGCCGGGAGTTAACGGCAGATATTCGAGATAGCTATTTTTCATTAAACTCGCATCATATGAATAACATTATGAAAACATTAACTGTATTCTCGACTATTTTCATGCCATTAACATTTATTGCGGGAGTATACGGAATGAACTTTACGCATATGCCAGAGCTTGGTGGACAGTATAGTTATTTTATTTGTCTACTTCTAATGGCGCTAATTGGCGGAGGCATGATGGCTTGGTTTTATAAAAAAGGATGGTTTAAGTAAAAAAACACCGAGGAAAATTCCTCGGTGTTTTTACTTAACCAATAGCATGTAATACGAACATGGCTAAGAATAAGCATGTAACGATATACATAGACGGTGCGACTTCTTTACGCTTTCCAAGAGCAACTTTTAAGATAGGATAAGCAATAAATCCGAACGCAATGCCATCAGCGATACTATATGTGAGCGGGATCATGACGATAATTAAGAACGCTGGAAATCCTTCTGAAAAATCGTTCAGAGGAATTTGCTGAATGCTTGTAATCATCAGGCCGCCAATAATAATTAAGATTGGTGCAATGGCACTATCAGGAATTAGTTTGACAAACGGAAGTGCAAACAATGATGCAAAGAATAACAACCCTGTAACGATAGACGTCAGACCTGTCTTTCCGCCTGCAGTAATACCTGCGGCACTCTCTACTGTTGATACGGTAGGGCTTGTGCCAAATAGACCACATGTCATTGCTGAAATTGCATTGGCTTGGTAAGCACGTGGGAATTTACGGTCATCTTCTAATAAACCGTGCAGAAGTCCCATGTTCTCAAAAATAAGCACCATGCTTAAGGAGAATGTTGCAATCCAAAACGGTAAGGAAGAAAGTTTGCCAAATGACATAGCTCCAAACACATCGCCGTAACTCGCGAATGAGAATGAACTATTTCCGATTTGACTTGTATCCACAAGACCAAATAGCCATGCAATACCAGTTCCTATTGCAATCGTCCATAAAAAGCTTCCACGTACGTTACGAATAAATAGTACAAGTGCAACGATAAGAGTAAGCACGGTCGCAAGAACGACAGGGTTACTTAATTTACCCATTGCAACAGCAGTATTTGGATTCGAAACGACTAAACCACCTTTTTGCAATCCGATAAATGCTAAAAATAATCCGATACCGACAGTAATAGCTTCCTTTAATGACTTTGGAATCGATACTGAAAGCACGCGAGCGATTGGTGTAAACGCAGCAATTGCAAAAATAATACCAGAGATGAAGACAGCCGCTAATGCTTCTTGCCAAGTTAATCCGAGCGTATGCACAGCAGTGTACGTGAAGAATGCATTTACACCCATACCAGGGACAAGAATAGCAGGTGCATTTGCCCAAAATGCCATGAGCAGACATCCGACAAATGAACTGAAAACAGTTGCTAAAATTCCAGCTTCAAGAGGAATGCCAGCATCGGATAAAATGGATGCATTTACAATCATAATATATACGATTGTGAAAAATGACGTAACTCCAGCTAAAACTTCTTGTTTTGGTGATGTTTCGTGTAAACCTAATTTAAATGTTCTATCAAGTATTCCTTTCATGTTAAACCTTCTTTTTCATATCCCTCTCCCACCCGTGATATCTCTTTCGTAAGAGCTCACCGTCCTTTATTATATCAAAACATCATGTTTTTACAACAAGGAAAATGATAACGTTTACTTATAAATAAGATTATTTATAAATACGTAAAAATCGCTCGTATTGTTGAAATGATTTCTAATTCTCCTGATTGAATGGGCGGAGCTGCTTGCGCATGTAAAGTAGCGTAGGACGTCACTTCCCGTGGTAATTGGGCAGATTCTTCAACGAATGAGAGTGGAACTGGATTAATGTTTAAATTGTATGTACTCGCAATAGCACGAGCTTTTTCTACCGCTTGTTGCAGAGCTTGAATGAGAGCTTGCTCGTAATATTTATTTGGATGAGATATTCGAAAACGTAAACCTTTTGCTACGTTTGCTCCATTTGAAACGGCTATATCATATACTTCCCCTGCTTTTTGTACATTTAAAACGGTAATTTCATACAAATGTTCCACACGATATCCTTGTAGTAACGCTTTATCATTTACATACTCATATTGAGGAGTGATTGTATAAGAAATCGTTTCTATATCTTTATCAGCAATACCAAGCTGTTTAAGTGCATCCAGCAATTGTTTTGATTGCACTGCATTTTCTTCTTGCGCTTGTTTCACATTTTTACTATCAGTTCGAATGCCAAGTGTTAATATAACAACATTGGGTTTCGCTTTGACAATACCTTCACCTTGTACAGTAATAGTCGCTTCTTTACCAGTATTAGTTGTGCGTACGTTGTGTAAATAAGGATTTATTCCACCCTGCATTTTCCATCACCATCCTTTTTATATGTATATGTGTGAACAAAAAAGAAATTTATATGAAAAAAGTTACATAAATGAGAATGTTGAGGGAAGAAAGCATATACAACATAGGTATTTATAGATTATAATATGTGTAAATATGATAAAAAAGGGACGAGGCTAGTGAACGAAAAAAGAGAAACACTGATTTTAGAGTTATCCGGATCATTTCGAAAGATGATACGTTTATTACAAAATGATATTAATACACGTTTTGCAGAACATATGCCATACAATGAATTTTCTGTATTACGCGCGTTATTTTTAAACAGTCCACAGATGGCTTCGCAAATTGCGAGTGAAGTAAACGTAACCTCCAGTCATATTACAGCTGTTACTGATCGTCTCGTACGAAAAGGGTTTGTAGAAAGAAAGCGTTCAAATTCAGACCGTCGTATCGTGTACTTAGAAATTACAGAACACGGAAGAGAAGTAACTGAAAAACTTGAAGCTGTGCGTAAAGAATATTATAAAGAGAGATTTAAAGGTTGGAGCGACCAAGAGATAGAAATGGTATTAGAGCTATTTGGCCGCGTATTATAATAAATGAGGATAGGAAGCGAAAGCTTTCCTATCCTTTTTCTTTTGAATAAAAACATTTTGAAACTCCAATACTTTAATTAAAAAGAATCGGAGTGAAAAATTATGAAACGTATTTCTATGCTTTTCATTATGATTGGAAGTTTTTTCTGCTTTCATCAATTCGCGGATGCCGCAACGCCTCTTCAAGTCGTTCAAAAAGAATTACACCATATTTCAAATAAGCAACCTGTTTTATATTCAAAACTATGGATTCGTTCCATGCAGAATGCTATTTTATTTCATCATAGTGATAACATTCGGCATGAAGATACGATCAGTAATGTAACAAAGTCTTCTCTTGTAAAAGTAAAACAACTGCCACTTCAAAAAGCATCGCAGTACATCCCGAGATTATCACAATATATTTCTAAGTTTGAGGCTGAGAATGTGCAAGTATATTATGTTGCAGCGCGTTACGAAGTGAAAAAAGAAAATTCGTATCAATTAAATGGAATGAATTATTTTATGCAAGTGTTTATTCAACAAGAGGGAGAATGGCGAATTGCGGAAAGCATAGTTGCTCCAACAGATCAAATTGTAGCAAATGGTGACGGGTTTGGAACGAAGCAAGAAAAAGAGTATGGGAAAAAAAGAGAGAATGTAAAATAACCTCCTCATAGAGAGGAGGTTATTTTATTTAAAATTCCAAGAGACTTTCCATTTTAATATTTTAGGTAGGAAGAAATACGTAATGAAACTAGTCACTAAAAATCCGATGTAAAAGCTGGACAATGACTGCTTGTGACTTAGTATTAAACCTCCAACGATCCCACCAAAGAAAATCGCACAAGCTAAAACTACTTTTTGTAGTTTTGGATATAGTAAGTAGTTACCATTTCGCTCATTGGCGGAACGGGCATATAAATAAATACCGAGTGGTAATAAAATAAGGATATGTGCAATAGGTCCAATCAATGTTTTTACCGGTGGAACCTTTGTAAAGTTTGGCTCGTTATGAAGCACTCCATTTTGATCAGTGTAAGCGCTTTGTGGATCATAATTAAAGTTAATAGTAAAATCTTCTGCTGGGCTAGAAATACGTATGTTTTCCATTACATTATGTATAAGGCTATTGTCCTCATGAAATGCAGTGTTTGAGTGAATAGCAATGACTCCTGAGATAAGTGATGGAAGTAAAGCTGGAAAGATTAATATAGCTGTAGTGAGAAATCCTTGCGATATGATATTCCCTGCAATGGTTCCTACACATAAGGCAAGTGTATAAATTGCACATAATACAATTAACATGTATATAAAGTAACTATGAAATGGGGAGAATACTTGATATTTATTATGAAAAGTCAACTTTTTCATAATAGCAAATAGCCCCCAATTTGAAACGACAATTACTGTAATATTACAGATTCCAAACAACCACTTTGTTATATAAAGGTGTGAACGTTTAAAGGGCATAGACCATAACAAGTCGCTAGAGTTATTTTGTCTTTCCCATCCAATTAACGTACAAGCTAGAATGATCAGTACGCTACCTAATAGCATGACAGGATCTAGAAGTGTTAAATCAAAGTGATAATGATATATATAGTTCCATTTTTTATTGTCATTTAGAAAGTGTTGCTGTTGAATAGAAGTCATATAGTATTTATATGACAAAGTATAGAAGCTGACGAGCCAAAATAGCCATACAACATATTTACTTTGTTGATATGTTCTTAGCCATAGTGCTTTTTGAAACATAGGATCTCTCCTTTAAAAAACTTTATAATTTGTTAGGCGTGATAATACAACATAAGTAATGATTCCAGCGAGAAACAAACTGATATAGTAGTTAGGTAAGAAATAAAATTGATTGATTTTATAGCCACCTAGTAATGAAAAGTAAATGGTTGTCCCCCATATCCATATTTTTAAATGCTTTTGGAAAATAAATATCTTTTGACTATTTTCATTTGGTGAACGCACATATAAATATGTCCCAAGTAGTAAATAAAATATTGTATAGAAAATAGGGACTAACATTGATTTGGCTGAATAATATACGTGAGATGCTGGATTTCTTAAAGTAGTTGGATCTTTTTCCTTCTTCCGAGAATCTGGCTGATAGTTATAATCAATAGAAAAGCGATATATTGGTACAACTATATTTGTTTTTTGATTGATTTCATATAGTTGTTGATCTAATTTATTATTTTTAGTATCGGTAGCCTCTAAATGGTTTAGCGTAAAGGTGTACACTAGTGGAATAAATGTAAGCCCCATTAGTAGCCATGGAATGCAAAAAATGACCTGTGAAACAATGCTTCCAGTAAAAGTACCGATACATAGAGCAGCTGTATAGACTGCAACATAAGAAACTATCGCATAAAGAAAGTATCGGTGAAATGGACTAAATGATTGATAATCAAAATGGATGGTTGTTCTATAAATAATATACATAATAATCCAATTTATAAGTAATGAGCTCACAATACAGAAGGAACCGAAAGCCCATTTCGATAAGAAAACATTTTTTCTTTTAAATGGCATCGTCATAAGTAGTGTATTAGATTGATTACTCCGTTCCCATCCTATCAATAAGCAGGCTAAAGCAATGATAAGAACAGTTAACCAAAAACTATTACCATCGCGTGCAGAAAAGGTATAAAAATAATAATACTGTTCCCCTTTTTCTTGTAATTCGTAATATTTATCGAGCTCCATCTGAGCACTTCTATAGTATCCGAGAGATAGAAGATAAAGCGAACTAAAGAAGAATAGTAACGCAGCATATTTCCCCCGTTTCCAATGCCATATCCACAACGCCTTATGAAACATACCCATCCTCCTCTAGTGTCGTAACGAAGACATCTTCAAGTGACATTGTTAATTCTTCGATGAGTATCGGTTGTTCTTTATAAAACTTCTCCAGTGTTGTAGCCACATTTCCCTCAATTAAGATTGTAAATACTTTTCCTGTTTGATTTAATATTTTAATATTGCTTAAGTTTTCTAGTTTTTGAGGTAGTGAACGTTCATAAGCTACTTGTATTTTTGCAAATCGTGATTTTGCATCGTCTAGTGATGTAATAGACGAGATAGTATGGCCTTTTAATATAATGATTGTATCTGCGATTTGTTCCACCTCATCTAAATGGTGAGTTGAGATGAAAATGGTAATCTCTTTTTCTGCAACTTCTCCAACGAGAAATTGGAGGATCTGCCGTTTCACGATAGGGTCAAGTCCGTTTGTCGGTTCATCTAAAATGATATAGTCTGCTTTTGTAGAAACGGCTAAAATGATGGCAAGTAGTGCTTTCATACCTTTTGAGTAGCTACGAATTCGTTTGTTTGGTAAGTTAAAACGTTCTAACAGTTCATAAAAATATGCTTCATCAAATGCGGTATAAACCGATTTGTAAAATTTCACAATTTCTTTTACCGTATATCCGTTCAGTATGTTAGTAGAATCAGGGACATATACGATTTTTTGCTTTATTTCAGGACACTGATGAATGTTTGTATTTTCATATGTAACAGTCCCTGCATCAGGGTCTAAAATGCCGACCATCGTTCGTAATAAAGTTGTTTTCCCCGCGCCGTTTCTTCCGAGTAATCCGATGATACTTCCTTTTTGTAATGTGAAAGAAACATCATCTAAAATCGTTTGATTATCAATTGTTTTCTTCAAGTTCGTCACTTTCAGCATCCGGATTTCCTCCAATCTCTTTATAGTATGAATCTATCCAATCATGAATTTTATCTTTCGTAACACCAAGATAAGAGGCTTCTAATAGTAATTGATGAAATTGCTTTTCAACCATAGCGATTTTCCTTTCGTCTAATGTTGGGGTAATCGATTGGGATACAAATGTTCCTTTTCCTCGTAATGTTTCAATAATCCCTTGTCGCTCTAACTCTTGGTACGCTTTACTCACTGTATTTGGATTTATAACGAGTAAAGAAGCGAGTTCGCGTACAGAAGGTAGTTTGTCACTTGGAGCTAACATGTTCTTTAATACGAGTTCTTTTATATTTTGAACAATTTGTTCCCATATCGGAGTGTTGCTTCTTGGATCAAGTTGAATATGCAAGAGCAATGTCTCCTTTCTGACTTGTATTAAGTGTACTACTGTGTGTAATACACTTAATACAATATAGGTGATGAGTGTATTTGTCAACTGAAAATATTAGAAAAATATGGTATTAAAAAATAAATAATTGGAAAAAATAGGTCTGATATAGAATGGAGGGTTAGTCATGAAGCGAGTTTTTGGAATACTTGTTTGTTTCATGTTATTGCTTTCTGGTACTTCAGTTAGTTTCGCACAATCTGAGAAAACGAAGCAGGAGAAAACAGAAGAAACAACGCCGAAGTTAGCGGAACAAGCGTCGTCAGCAATTGTAATTGAACAAGATACAGGTAAAGTTTTGTTTGATAAAAATCCAAATGAGAAGTTACCACCTGCTAGTATGACGAAGATTATGACAATGCTATTAATTATGGAACAAGTTGAAAAAGGAAAACTAAAACTGACCGATAAAGTGAGAGCAAGTGAGCATGCAGCTTCAATGGGTGGATCACAAATCTTTTTAGAGCCTGGTGAAGAGATGACTGTAAATGAAATGCTAAAGGGTATTGCCATTGCATCTGGAAATGATGCGTCTGTTGCAGTAGCGGAGCATATCGCTGGTTCAGAAGAAGGTTTTGTAAATATGATGAACAAAAAAGCGAAAGATTTAGGACTGAAAAACACTCATTTCCAAAACCCAACAGGTCTTCCGGCTAAAGACCATTATTCTACAGCAAATGATATGGCTATAATGGCGAGAGAATTAATGAAGTACCCACTTATTCGCAAATACACAGGTAAATACGAAGACTATTTACGTGAAGATACGGATAAGAAGTTTTGGCTCGTGAATACGAATAAGTTAGTACGTTTCTATCCTGGAGTAGATGGTGTGAAAACGGGCTTTACGACAGAAGCAAAATATTGTTTAACAGCATCGGCTGAAAAGAATGGGATGCGTATTATTTCAGTTGTTATGGGTGCACCTACATCGAAAGAACGGAACAATCAAGTAACGAAGCTTCTTGACTACGCATTTGGTCAATATATGACAAAGAAATTGTATACACGAGGCGAAAAAATTAAGACTGTCCAAGTAGGAAAAGGGAAAAAAGAAAAAGTAGATTTAGTTGCGTCAGACAATGTGTCTCTTCTTATGAAGAAGGGCGAAAATATGGACAAAGTAAAGCAAGAAGTAATTGCTGAAAAGAAAGTGAAAGCGCCGATTAAAAAGGGCGATGCACTTGGTACACTTGTTATTAAAAAAGATAAAGATGTTTTATTAAAACAAACAATTGTAGCAAAAGAAGATGTTGCTGCAGCGAGCTGGTGGGAGTTATTTAAAAGAAGTTTTGGGATGTTTTCAACATCAAAATAGCGGCAAATATTTTGCCGCTTTTCTATTCGTATGAAAGTAAATAATTGCTGAATGGTTTCACTTTATGGCGAAATAGTTCTTCTTTTGTCAGTAGGAAGGATTCTTATGTTGTATCACGAAAATCTTTATGTATGTAAATGAGTAAAGTTTGAGCATAAGGAGGAAATCGTGTGAGTCTTTCCATGCAATTAGAAGTAAAACGTGACGTCCTATGTGTGAGACTAGCGGGTGAATTAGATCATCATACTGCTGAAGAGTTGCGAACGAAAGTAACAGATATGATTGAGACACATGGTGTTCATCATATTGTTTTGAGCCTAGAGAACTTATCGTTTATGGATAGTTCTGGTTTAGGTGTTATATTAGGCCGATATAAGCATGTAAAGGGATTAGGTGGAGAAATGGTTGTTTGTGCAATTTCACCGCCTGTTAAACGTTTATTTGAAATGTCGGGCTTATTTAAAATTGTTCGCTTAGAAGAAAGTGAAGCGCATGCGCTCGCGACGTTGGGGGTGGCATAAATGAGAAATGAAATGAACCTTCAATTTTCAGCATTAAGTCAAAATGAATCGTTCGCTCGTGTTACAGTAGCTGCTTTTATTGCGCAACTAGACCCAACGATGGAAGAACTTACGGAGATTAAAACAGTTGTTTCAGAAGCAGTTACAAATGCAATTATTCATGGGTACGAAGGAAATGCAGAAGGTGTTGTTTATATTTCTGTAATTTTGGAAGAAGCAATGGTGAAACTCACGATTCGAGATGAAGGGATTGGCATCTTTGATTTAGATGAAGCAAGACAACCCCTTTTTACAACTAAACCTGAATTAGAGCGTTCCGGAATGGGATTTACTATCATGGAAAATTTTATGGATGAAGTAGAAGTTATTTCAAACGAATCTTTCGGGACAACAATCCATTTGACAAAATACTTATCAAATAGTAACGCTCTATGCAATTAAGGAGAATAGCCTATGGACATAGAGGTCAAAAATGAGAAGAAGAAACCTCAGTTAAAGGACCACGAGCTAAAAGCGTTAATTCAACAAAGTCAAGATGGAGATCAACAAGCGAGAGATACAATCGTTCAAAGTAATATGCGTCTCGTATGGTCGGTTGTGCAGCGTTTCCTTAATCGAGGATACGAACCAGACGATTTATTTCAAATTGGATGTATTGGGCTCTTAAAATCGGTGGATAAATTTGATTTATCTTTCGACGTGAAATTTTCAACATATGCAGTTCCAATGATTATTGGAGAAATACAACGATTTTTACGTGATGATGGATCAGTGAAAGTAAGTAGATCTTTAAAAGAAACAGGAAATAAAATTCGAAAGATGAGAGACGAGCTTTCGAAAGAATTCGGAAGGGCCCCAACGATTAATGAAGTAGCCGAAGCGTTAGAACTAACGCCAGAGGAAGTGGTTCTGGCGCAAGAAGCGAGTCGAGCCCCTTCATCCATACATGAAACGGTGTATGAAAACGACGGGGATCCAATCACTATTTTAGATCAAATTGCAGATCAATCTGAAACGAAATGGTTTGATAAAATTGCTTTAAAAGAAGCAATTAGAGAATTAGATGAGCGAGAACGTTTAATCGTGTATTTACGCTACTATAAAGACCAAACGCAATCGGAAGTAGCAGAGCGAATAGGCATTTCGCAAGTACAAGTTTCAAGACTTGAAAAGAAAATATTAAAACAGATGAAAGATCGAATAGATGAATAGCTATCTATTCGATTTTTTTTATGACTTAAATAGGAGGAGATTGTAAACTTTCGTAAAAATTAACAGAATTTATTGATAATTTAGTAAATTTAAAATATAATCCAAGTATGAACTTGTCACAAAGGGGGAAGAAAATATGGAAACGAGGCAACAATGGGGGACGAGGGCTGGATTTATTTTCGCAGCGGTCGGCTCTGCCGTTGGATTAGGAAACATATGGCGTTTTCCTTATACAGCGTATGAAAATGGAGGAGGCGCATTCTTTTTACCGTACTTATTCGCATTATTAACGACTGGTATTTCATTATTGGCGTTTGAATTCGCTCTTGGGCATCGTCACCGTGGTTCCGCGCCACTTACGTTCTTCCGTATTAGTCCGCGTGCTGAATTCATCGGATGGTGGCAAATGTGTGTAACGTTTATCGTTTCAACATATTATGCAGTAATTATTGCTTGGTCTATTTCATATACGTATTTTTCAATTACTGGAGCGTGGGGGAAAGACACGCAAACATTTTTATTTAAAGAGTATTTGCATGTTGCAGATAAGCCAGGGCAGTTTGGAGGACTCGTACCGGAAGTGTTAATTCCATTAGCTCTCGTTTGGATTATTGTGCTCGGTGTAGCATTCAAAGGAGTTAAAAAAGGAATTGAAGTTGTTAACCGCATTTTCATTCCTTTGCTAGTTGTTATGTTCCTTATTATCGTAGTTCGTGCAGTGACGATGGAAGGTGCGATGCAAGGATTAGATGCATTCTTTAAACCAGATTGGAGTCGTATTTTTGATGGGAAAGTATGGCTTGCTGCTTATGGCCAAATTTTCTTTAGCTTATCTTTAGCATTTGGAATTATGATTACGTATTCTAGTTATTTACCGAAAAACTCAGATACAACAAATAATGCTTTTATTACGGGCTTTGCAAACTCAGGATTTGAATTATTAGCAGGGATTGGGGTCTTTGCAGCTCTTGGATTTATGGCAAACAATATGGGAGTACCAGTTGATAAAGTAGCAAGTGCTGGTGTAGGACTTGCATTCGTAGTATTTCCGCAAATTATTAATGAATTACCGATGTCACCGCTATTTGGCGTATTATTTTTCTTATCATTAACAGTTGCCGGAATTACATCTCTCATTTCGCTTGCGGAAGTATGTTTTGCTGCCGTATCTGAAAAGTTCAGCTTAAGCCGCCAAAAAACAATTGGAATTATGGGGACGCTTCTTGTACTAGTTTCTCTTGTTTTTGCAACACGTGGCGGGCTTATGTTCCTAGATGTTGTTGATTATTTCGCTAATAACTTCGGATTAATTTCAATTGCATTAGCGGAAGTAGTTACGATAGGACTCATTTTACGCCGTTTACCAGTTTATCAAAATCACGCAAACTTCGTATCCGATATTAAGTTAGGGACATTTTGGAGAGTGAGTTTACTCGTTATTACTCCGCTTATGTTAGGGTACATGTTAATTGATGGTACAATCCAAAATATTAAAAAGAATTACGGAGATTATCCAACGGAGTTTGTCATAACATATGGTTGGTCAATTGCAGCAGCGTTCCTTATCGTTGCGCTAATCATTAGTCTAAAGAAATGGAATGCACAAATACATTCAGATTCTGCTAAGCTTGAAAAAGAATGGAAAAATCGAGGTGTTTCATAATGAGTGGATCAGCGATTATGATGATGGTTATTGGTATAGTAGTCATTTGGGGAGGACTTGCATTAAGTATTGCAAATTTATTTAAGAAAAAGGCATAAACTAAAAAAACGTCTGTACCGAAATGGTACAGATGTTTTTTTATGAAAAAATTGTATTAGAAAAAAATTCAATAACCATACTACAACTACGAGGAAGAGTGAAGAGGTGAATGGAAATTGGAACAAACAATTTATATTAAAATGCGTAATCGATTAAAAGTTTCGCCTACATATGAAGTGAAACTGGGTGATGTTGCTCAACTTGCGGGAGATGCTCTCGTAGTTCAGTCGTTACAAGATGAGGTAGTTTACAAAATAACAGCGCATGATAAGACGCATGTCGTAATTGATGTGATGAAAATTATTGAGATTATTAGAAAAAAAGCGGCTCATATACAAATTAATTTACTCGGTTCTGGACAAACTCTTGTTGAAATTATATATGAAAAAAAGAAAGTACATCCAATTTTCTTCGGGCTAGTATGGTTGTTACTTTTCATTGGAGCGGCCCTTGCCATCATTTATTTCCATGAAGATGTGAGCATGCAACAAGTGCATCAACGGTTATATTACATGATTACGGGAGAATTTAAGGCGCAACCACTTTTATTTCAAATTCCTTATTCATTAGGTCTTGGGTTAGGTATGGTCTTATTTTTTAATCATGTATTTCAAAAGCGAATTAATGAAGAGCCGAGTCCGTTAGAAGTAGAGATGTTCCAATATCAGCAGTCACTTGACCAATATGTAATTGTTCATGAAAACAAGGACAATATGAAACAACTTGCCGATGATTGAGTTTGGTCTTGTTATTTTAATTGGTTTAGCGGGAGGTATTGCAGTAGGTAGCGGGTATGTCGCATTTTTAGCTGTACTTGGTATAATCCCTCGCTTAGCTCAATTAACGAGAAGTGGAAAGCACATTCAGTATTTTGAGTGGGCAGTTATTGCAGGTACGTTAACAGGTGCTTGGTGTAGCTTGAAAAACATTACATTTCAAACGTCGCAATATTGGCTTGTTATATTAGGAATATTTTGTGGCACATTCGTTGGAATGCTTGCAGCCGCATTAACAGAAGTGTTAAATGTTTTACCTATTTTAGCGAAACGAGTAGGAGTAGAGGGGAAAATTGTTGTTTTACTCGTTGCTCTTGTACTTGGGAAAGTAATAGGCTCGTTGTTTCACTGGATTTATTTCGTAAAGTAGGAGGCAATATATAAATGACAGGACGAAAACTAAAGGATGATTACATAAATAAAGTGAAGGAGTACCATCCGAAACCAAATTATTTCATAAATTGTGTTAAGGCATTTCTTGTAGGTGGACTCATTTGTACAATCGGGGAAGTATTGATGAAATTTTATATACATTACTTTCATTTCAGTGAACAAGAGGCAGGGAATCCGACGGTTGCAACTCTTGTATTATTATCAGCGATTTTAACAGGTTGTGGCGTGTATGATAAAATCGGTCAATTTGCTGGAGCTGGATCGGCAGTACCTGTTACGGGATTTGCGAATTCTATGGCGAGCGCTGCGCTAGAACATAAGAGTGAAGGAATTGTACTTGGGATTGCTACCAATATGTTTAAGTTAGCGGGAAGTGTTATCGTTTTTGGGGTCGTTGGGGCATATATTATTGGGTTAATAAGATATACTTTTAACATTTTTATGTCTTAAAGGAGGGGCTAGTATGAGGTTGACTGGAAAACAAACGTGGGTATTCCAAAATGATATTTATGTGAATGCAACCGGTACTGCTGTCGGTCCAAAAGAAGCTGAAGGCCCTCTTGGAAAGGATTTTGATATTTCATACGATGATTTACATTGTGGAGAGGAAAACTGGGAACTTGCGGAAAGAAGATTAATGTCAGATTCAATTCAGCAAGTCTTGCAAAAAGGAAATGTAAAAACATCACAAATTGATTTCTTTTTAGCGGGTGATTTATTAAATCAAACAGTGACAGCAAATTATGTTGCGCGTAAGTGGGGGATTCCCTTTTTAGGGATGTTTAGCGCTTGTGCAACCTCGATGGAGACTTTAGCGGTTGGATCAGCCTTTATAGATGGTGGATTCGCAAATCGTGTTTTAGCGACAGTAAGTAGTCATAATGCGACGGCTGAAAGACAGTTCCGTTATCCAACAGAGTATGGGGGACAAAAACCAGGAACAGCAAATTCCACTGTTACAGGTGCGGGATCCATATTAATTAGTAAAGAAAAAAGTGCCATTAAAATTACGGCAGCTACGATTGGAAAAGTGCAAGATTTAGGGATTGCAAATCCTTTAGATATGGGATCGGCGATGGCACCTGCTGCTGCTCACACAATTCAACAACACTTTGAAGATTTGAAGAGAAGTGCAGCAGATTATGATTTAATTGTTACCGGTGATTTATCAGCTATTGGGACACCGATTGCGAAACAACTGTTATTGGAAGAAGGGTATGATCTTGGGCATATATATAATGATTGCGGATTAATGATCTATAATTCCGATCAAGAAGAAGTATTTGCTGGTGGTAGTGGTTGTGCTTGTTCAGCTGTTGTCACATATGGTCATTTATTAAGTGAGATGCAAAAAGGGAATTTACAACGGATTTTTGTTGTTGCTACTGGTGCGTTATTAAGCCCGATGATGATGCAACAGAAAGAAACCATTCCAACAATTGCACATGGTGTTGTATTTGAGAGAGTGAAGGGAGAGTGAATTGTGGATTTTATATATGCATTTCTTGTAGGAGGCGCTATTTGTGTAATTGGACAGGTATTGTTAGATTTTGCAAAGTTAACACCAGCCCATTTAATGGCTACCTTTGTAGTACTAGGAGCAGCTTTAGATGGATTCGGATTGTACGATAAGCTTATAAAGTTTGCAGGTGCTGGGGCGACAGTTCCTATTACAAGTTTTGGACATTCCCTATTACACGGGGCAATGCATGCGGCAGAAAAACACGGATATATAGGGATTGGTATGGGTATGTTTAGTTTAACGTCTGCAGGCATTTCGGCGGCGATATTATTTTCATTTTTTGTAGCACTTATATGTAAACCGAAAGGATAAATCAAATGAGACGAAGGGTTGTTTTGGTCACAGATGGAGATGAATATGCAAAGCGAACAATTGAGCTTTTAACGAAGGAATTTGGGGGAAGGTGTATTTCAGCATCACAAAGTAATCCAACCAAATTGACAGGGAAGAAAGTTGTTGAGCTTATTATGCAAACGCCATATGACCCTGTATTTGTTATGTTTGATGACAGTGGATTTATTGGAGAAGGATCTGGTGAAAAAGCTTTAAAATATGTAGCTACACATAAACAAATTGATGTACTGGGGATTTTGGCAGTAGCGTCTAATACACATCATTGGGAATGGGCACGTGTAGATGTAAGTGTAGATCGAAACGGGGATTTAACCGAATACGGTGTTGATAAATTTGGACTTCCAGATGGTGAAATTGGCAGGATTAGCGGAGATACGATTTATTGTTTAGACGATTTGAATGTCCCTGTCATTGTTGGAGTTGGTGATATTGGTAAGATGTGTGGAAATGACGAATGGGAGAGAGGATCACCTATTACTAGAAAAGCAATTCAATTAATTTTGGAAAGGAGTGGATTTTATGACGAAGCCTAAAAAAGTGGATATCCCTATTTCATCTTTTTTGAGCGATAATGAAAATTATTTAAAGCAAACAGTTGGACTAGGGGTTACATATGATGTTGGCATACGTAAATTTCAAATTTTAAATAAAGAAATTGGTGTGTTATTTGTAAATGGACTTTGTGATACGAATTATATTATCCCTATTTTAGAAGAAGCGGTGGATACAAATGAAATAAGGGATGTAGAAGAAGATACAGTGAAGCTTTTAGAGAATCGTTTAATTCATCAACAAGTAAGTAAAGTGAAAACGATGGATGAGGTAATGCTCCAAGTATTATCAGGACTCATCATTATATTTGTGGAAGGTGAAACAGAAGCGTTTGCAATAGATGTTCGTAGTTATCCGGGCCGAACGCCGACAGAACCAGATACAGAAAAGGTAGTACGTGGTGCAAGGGATGGATTTGTTGAAAATATTGTTGTAAATACAGCGTTAATCCGTAGAAGGATACGTGATCCACGTCTTCGAAATGAAATGATTCGAGTAGGAGATAGATCGCAAACAGATATTTGTATTACATATGTACAAGATGTTGCAAATCCAGATTTAGTAAAGATTATAAAACAAGAATTAAATAACATCGATGTAGATGGAATTACGATGGCGGATAAAACAGTGGAAGAATTTGTTGTAAAGCAAAGCTATAATCCATTCCCACTTATTCGGTATACAGAAAGACCGGATGTGGCGGCGAATCATATATTAGAAGGACATGTGTTAGTACTAGTTGATACATCACCAAGTGCTATGATTACTCCAACAACATATTTCCACCATTTACAGCATGCAGAAGAATTTAGACAAAATCCGGCTGTCGGTACATTTTTACGCTGGGTACGCTTTTTAGGTGTCTTATTTTCCTTGTTTTTACTACCATTTTGGTTAGTATTTGTATTTGATCCAACTCTTTTACCAGCAAATCTTGCTTTCATTGGACCGAATAAGATGACGCATTTACCGATTTTATTACAAGTGTTGATGGCCGAAATCGGACTTGAGTTTTTAAGGATGGCAGCCATTCATACTCCAACGCCGTTATCGTCTGCAGCAGGATTAATTTCCGCTATATTAATTGGTCAAATAGCAATCGATGTAGGTTTGTTTGTACCAGAAGTTATTTTATATGTAGCAGTTTCTATGATCGGTGCATATGCAACACCGAGTTATGAATTAGGACTCGGAAATAAGGTTGGAAAGTTATTTGTTATTATTTTGACAGGTCTCTTCCATGAGATGGGATTTGTAATTGGCATGACGATATTGCTTTTATTTTTAACATCGATAAAGAGTTTACAAACACCATACTTATGGCCATTTCTACCATTTGATTGGGGAGCTTTAACGAAGATTCTAATCCGCCCAACAATGTCTAGTTTAAAAGTACGTCCAAGTATCGTAAGACCTCAAAATGTAAAAAGACAAAAATAAACGGGATTATACACCCGTTTATTTTTTTAGCAAAAATTTATTGTTTTTTAACAAAAATCAAACATTTTTTGTGTACACTTAGAGTAGATATTGTGTATGGAAGGGGAAGAGGACATGATTAAATTATTTGTAAGTGATTTAGATGACACGCTCGTTTACAATGTGAATCATATGCAAAAAGAAGATGAACGTGCAATTAGTTGGTTAGCTGAAAAAGGGACAAATATTTGTTTTGCCTCTGGCCGCTTTACTCATCGAATTGATGAAGTTGTAAATAGGTTTGCATTCCCGTATTACACAACGAGTTTAAATGGAGCGACGATGTTACTGCCGGATGGACAAATATTTCATGAATCAAGTTTTGAAGATGGGATTGCCCAGGAAATATATCGATATATCCATAAAAAGGGACTAGCAGATATTGTTTGTGCAAATGAGCAACGGTATACAAAAAGAAAGAATGAACATCATCATAATTTTGAAACGTATATGGGCGTGCATATTGCTGAGATAGAAGCATTAGAAGAGGAATTTGGTAAGACTGTACATCCTGCGAAATTGTTTGTTTTTGGGGAAGAGGAGACAATTGCAGCATTAGATCAAGAGTTACGAGATACATTTCAGAGCGAAGCAGAAATTTTTATGTCTGGTAAACGCTATGTTGATATTATGCCAAGGGGAGTAAGTAAAGGAAGTGCTTTAAGGCGATTAATGGAACATTTACAAATTGAAGCAAATGAAGTTGCATGCATTGGAGATTCTTTCAATGATATTTCTATGTTTGAAGTAACCCCGCATTCATTTACTCTTCATCATGCTCATCCATATGTGAAGGGGAAGGCAAATCATGTTGTTCGTTCGGTTGAAGAAGCTGTTATGAAATTGCCGTTACTTGTATAAAAAAGAAGCTCGCTACTAGCGAGCTTCTTTTTACTTGAATAACGATTTAACAAAATCAATGATACTTGAGAAGAAATCTTTAACTTTATCTAGGAAACCTTGCCCTTCTTCAGATCCTAAAAAGGCAGAAACGTGTTCTTTTGCTTTATTTAACTGACTGCCAACTTGATTCCAATCGATATTAAGGTTTTTCATTTTATCAAATAACGCAACTAAGTTATCTAACTGTTCATCCGTTAATGTAATACCAAGTTGATCCGCAATTTTTTTAATTAATGAACGTAAATCTTCAGTCGTTTTTGGCTGTTCTTTGGCAATTTCTTCTTTAATTTTTGCAACAAGTTGAACTGCTTTTTCTTCACCAATTTTATCGCCGAGCTGGGCTGTTTGCACCATTTCTTCATTGGCTACTTTTTTTACTTCCTCAGGAATTGCTTTGTTCGATGTTGTTTCGTAGGCTTTCATTAAACCGGTTAAAGCAGCAGTTCCTGAAACTTTAAATGGTGCAGTAATTTGAATTTCTGCATCTTTTACACCTGCTGTAATAAGTGCGTTTGTGTACATTGCATCTGTTATTGAATTAATGTTTTTTGAACGTACAATGAGACCAGATCCTGGCTTTGTGTATGTAATCATAGAAGAGGAAATTGCTCTCGTACCAATTTGCGCTTTTGGAACAATCCCTTCTAGAAATTTATGTTCTTCCGCATTAGACACAGTAATGATTGTAGCATCTTTTGGTGCTTTCATTTCTTTTAACAGATCTTGTTTTTGTTGTTCAGACAAGTTTTCTCCTAGTGTAACAATTGATTCTCCTTCGATGATGTCTGCAAACGAAGCTGTTGGCATCATAAATACCGTTACAGCTAATAGCAGAGCTAGTAATTTCGTTTTCACGAAAAATCGCTCCCTTTCTCTTTCTAAAATTTTCGGGCAACACAGTTATTATAGTATATATTTCTTATTTGTCACCTAGCTTTTTCCACATTTCAAAAAAGAAGTATGTAGATTGTCGGATTCTTTTTGTTTCTAGTCATGAATGTGGTAATATAGTGCTGAGATAGTTGAAAGGAGACATATACATATGAAAACTTTAGGATACATATTAATGGAAAATGGTGAAAAAATCGATTTAGAATTTTTCCCAGAAGAGGCACCAAAAACAGTAGAAAACTTTAAAAAACTAGCAGAGCAAGGATTTTACGATGGTGTGACATTCCACCGCGTTATTCCTGGCTTCGTAAGCCAAGGTGGAGATCCAACAGGAACAGGTGCAGGTGGCCCAGGTTACTCTATCCCATGTGAAACTGATGGAAATCCTCATAGACACCTTGTAGGATCACTTTCTATGGCTCACGCTGGCCGTAACACTGGCGGTAGCCAATTCTTTGTTGTTCATGAGCCACAACCACATTTAGATGGTGTACATACTGTATTCGGTAAAGCAACAAGCGGTATTGAAACAGTATTAAACATGCGTCAAGGCGATGTAATGAAAGAAGTTAAAGTTTGGGAAGAATAAGTTAATGGGAAAAGAGAGCTAAGGCTCTCTTTTTTGTTTTTTTAATAGGAATGGGGATTTCGTTTGCGGTACATGATACAAGTAGTACTGTTATTGTAGTGAAAATATGGCGCTTATGAGAACAAAATTTTAACAAATTACATAGAATACATTAGATTACATGTTTCAATAAATATTTTTTATTACATTCAATTTGCTAGAATTCATTTGCTCTCAGGTGATAATGAGTGGTGGATGTTTATTTTCGCTTTCATATAACAACGTTTCACCTTCTATCTACTTAGCAAAAATAGTACTGAAACATATATTTGACTTTCTTCTTTTCGCTTTGTATGATTATCAAGTTGTTTTTATCCCTTCTCACTCTGTTGAAAATATTGTAAAATGAATGTGATATGAAAAGAGTGGTTGAGGGGATTAATAGTTTGTAACTTTTGTAAGAAGGGATAAGGGTTATGTTAATTCGTTTTAAAAAAAGTTATGAAAAGATTGCAATGGGGCTTCTTTCATTTATGCCAACGGAAAAAGATGTGAAAACATTACAATTGACTATGAAAGATTATGAAGCAAAGGATGATTGGCAATTGTATTTGTGGAAACAAAACGAAGATTTTGTTGGGATAATGGGGATTGTAAAAAAAGAGAATCAAGTTTTGGAAATTCAGCATTTGAGTGTGAACCCATCTCACCGTCATATGGGTATTGGGACGAAGATGGTACAAGAGTTAAAGAGCAAATTTCTTGAGTTTACAATTTGCGGAAATGAGCAAACAGCAAGTTTTTGCAAAAAGTGTAAAGGGCTTGAACAAAATATACATTCGTGAAAGCAGAGATAAGTAGTTTATTATCTCTGCTTTCTTTTTTGTAATTGCTCGTTTCGTTCAGTAATGACTTCTGTTCGATCACGTAATGTGTGCTTATGTATTATATATTCACTAGAAGAAGCATTCGCGTCTTTCCAAGGGAGGTTTTGTTTCTGACATAATTCGATGCAATGATTTTCTAATGCTGTATCTGATAATGGTAAAAATAACGGTGTGAAGTTTTCTTCTTTCTGTATAGATTGCAATCTATCCTTGAGTAAGAATAGGAGTTGTGTGGCATTTATTCCTAAACGTAGTAAAGGTGCACTGTTTTTTTCTAAAATCGTTATGGCGCTTTTCATCATCTTTTCTGCGCCATTCCAGTTAGAGCGTCTTTGATGGTATAAAGAAACTGCAATTTGAATGAGCCCAACTAAATAATGATCACGATCTCCTCTTGGTTTTTCTTTCCAATATTCTTCCAGTATTTCATGGCATTCAAAATAATCATAATCTCCGTGAAAATGAATTAAAAATTGTATGTATTCGGTAGGATACATGTTCTTCACCCCTGTTTAACGGTTATAAATACAAGTGTATCATAGAAATATGAACAATAAACGACTAGGGAATTTTCCCTAGCCGTTATTGTTCATATTAGCAGAAGCAAGCTGCCCCTACAATAATTAGTAAAATAAACAATACAACAAGTAATGCGAACCCACCGCTAAAACCGCAATCAACGTGACCCATAGTTTTTTGACCTCCTACATTGTTCTTACTACACTGTTATCATATGAAGCGATGGGCATGATGACATAGGCATCGGTCTATTTTTAATTAAATTTCTTAAAAAGGTTGGATAGAACATGAGTATGCTCTATACTTATGTTGTTATAGAAAAAATGTGGTGGGATGCTTTGTGCAGTATAATTTTAAAGTAGAGGCTTTTGAAGGGCCTTTAGATTTATTGTTACATTTAATACATCGTTATGAAATTGACATATATAATATTCCTGTAGCGGAAATTACAGAGCAGTATTTATCTTATGTTCATACGATGAAAGAACTACAATTAGATGTTGCAAGTGAGTATTTAGTAATGGCTGCGACTTTATTACAAATTAAAAGTAAAATGTTGTTGCCGAAACATGAAGAAGATGTACTTGATAACGGTGATGACTTTATAGATGATCCTCGTCAAGAATTGATGGAGAGGTTAATTGAATATAAGAAATATAAGCAAGTTGCTACTGAGCTAAAAGAAAGAGAACTAGAAAGAGCACAGCTATATACACGTCCGCCAATTGATTTTACATCATTGCAACAAGAAGAGGAGACAAACCTGCCTCTTGATGTTACGTTATATGATATGCTAGCGGCATTTCAAAAATTAATGCGCCGTAAAAAAGCAAAGAAACCTGTAACAACACGTATTACTCGTCAAGAAATACCAATTTCACAGCGCATGACTGATATTTTAAAGCAGTTAGAAATACAAGGTGGTCGTCAAAGTTTTTATGATTTGTTTGTTGATGATGAACGGGAAATAATGGTTGTAACATTTTTAGCGGTTCTTGAGCTTATGAAAAATCAACAAATTATAATTGAACAAGAACATAATTTTGATGAAATTTTCGTATCAAGCTCTACTAAATCTGCATAGAGTTAGTATGATAAATGAGATAGAAATAGTTATATCTCATGCTAGGTTTGAATGTATCGTTTGGAACAAGAGAAAAAATATTGAACCGAACGCATGAATTGTGATTCGGTTTTTTGATGTGTATTTTTATGGAGAAAATAGGAGGAAGGAGCTCGTAAAATGGATAGAGCAGAACAGAAATCAATCATTGAAGGGCTTTTATTTGTGTCTGGTGATGAAGGGATTTATCCAGAACAAATAGCGAAAGTCCTTGAAGTTGAAGGAAATGAAGTAATCGATATTTTAGAAGAAATGCAAAAAGAATGTGAAAGTGCACACCGCGGTTTGCAAATTGTACAGTATGCAAAAGTATATCGTTTTGCTACAAAGAAAGAACATGCTTCGTACTATCAAAAATTAATAGATATCCCAACAGCTGCTTCACTCTCTCAGGCTGCTCTAGAAACGTTAGCGATTGTGGCATATCGTCAACCAATTACAAGGACTGAAATGGAAGAGATTAGAGGCGTAAAAACTGATAAGGCGTTACAAACGTTAGTTTCACACTTACTTATAAAAGAAATGGGAAGAGCAGAAGGTCCAGGGCGTCCCATTTTATATGGAACAACGAAAGAATTTTTGGATACATTTGGATTGAAAACATTAGATGATTTACCGGCACTTTCTGAAGAGAATGAACAAATGAATGAAGCAGATTTATTCTTTGGTTCGTTACAGGAGATATCGAAATAAAAGCTTAGCATTTTGCTAAGCTTTTTTTGTATATCAATTTTATACCGTGCCATACTAATTGAAAAAAAGGAGACGAGTTATGAGAAGTATACGAAGTATCTTATTGTTAGTTTCTGTTTTGTTATGCTTTTCTTTAAATAGTACATCGGCTAAAAGATATATGATGTCTATTCATACCGCGTCTCCTTTACATGCGCAGCGGCAACATTTTGGTAAAATGAAAGTGAGTTTTTTAAAAGTTGGCCAAGGTGATGCAACACTTATTACATTGCCAAATGGACAAACGATGTTAATTGACGGGGGACCTTATGAAGCTGGTGAGGTTATCATTCAAAAACTAATCGAAAAAGGGATTAATCATTTAGATGTTATCGTCAGTACGCATCCTGATATGGATCACATTGGAGGATTGATTCCGATTGTAGAGCAAATGCCGGTATCACTTATATTAGATAGTGGAAAAACGTATAGTTCTTTTACGTATCACACATACCGGAATCATATTAAAAAAAGAGGAATTCCTTTCGTTTCAGTAAAAGAGGGACAATACATACCACTAGATCCGCATGTTTCCATACAAGTATTAAACAATGGGAAATCAAAAGATGAAAATAATGAATCTTCAATTGTGTTAAAGATACGATACGGAAAAGCGGATTTTTTACTAATGGGTGACGCTGATGTGCGGACGGAAACTGAAATATTAAAGCAATTTGATGTACATGCAGATGTGTTAAAGGTGGGACATCATGGCTCATATACTTCGACAAGTGAAATATTTCTAAAGAAAGTAGAGCCACAGTTCGCAATTCTTTCATATGGAAGCAGAAATCCGTATGGGCATCCGCACCAAAGTGTAGTGAGACGCTTAAAACAGCGTGGTATAATGATATATGGAACAAATAAACGTACAGTAGAAATGGAAACAGACGGTGAGCATATTACAATAGGAACTAGTGGATTAATGCCACTACTTAAATGAGTAATAGGATACGAGGATATTCTCCCTTTTTGGAAAACTGAATAACATATATTATAATTGTGAGAGATGCAATAATTGTCCTTTTTGTTAAACAAAAAGGAAATTTCATTCGAATGTCTAGACAACTACTCGTGCATATATTAAGATGGAATTAGGCGAATAAGGTAATAATAACAAGTAGGTATTTCATGGGAAAGGATCGATGAAAATGAAAACGCAAGTTGTCATCAATGCCAAAATTTATACAGGTCAAGAAGTAGTGGAAAACGGATTTATTCGTTACGCAGAAACAATTAAAGAAATTGGTTTGATGGCTCAATATGTATCACAAGAAAATGAAGCGGTTTTAGATGCGGCAGGGAAAATTGTGATTCCAGGTATGATTGATGTTCATATTCATGGTGGATACGATATTGATGCGATGGATGCAAATAGCGATGGATTAGTAACTCTAGGTAAAGAAATGTTAAAAGAAGGAGTTACAACTTACTTCCCAACAACAATGACACAAGCTCCAGAAGCAATCGAAGCAGCACTACATGCTGCGAAGGAAGCGAAAGAAAAAGGAGCACATTTCGAATATATTCACTTAGAAGGACCGTATGTTTCAAAAAAACGTGCAGGTGCACAACCACTTGAACATATTGTTCCTGCGAATATTGACCAATTTAAACAATGGCAGGAAGCAAGCGGGAACCTAATTAAATTAGTAACATATGCACCTGAAGAAGAAGGTGCGTTAGAGTTTGAGCAGTATCTTGCTAAAACTGGTGTTGTTGGCACAATGGGACATACAGATGCAATTGATGCACAACTAAAAAATAGAAACATTACACATGCAACGCATTTATACAATCAAATGCGCGGATTACATCACCGTGAACCAGGAGTTGTTGGTCATGTGTTATTAAATCCAGATGTAATGGTTGAAGTAATTACAGATGGTATTCACATTCACCCTGATATGGTGAAATTAGCATATAAATTAAAAGGACCGAAAAAAGTAAGTGTTATTACTGACGCAATGCGTGCAAAAGGTCTTGAAGATGGATTATATGAGCTTGGCGGACAGCCAGTACATGTAAAAGATGGTAGTGCTCGATTAGAAGATGGAACGTTAGCTGGTAGTATTCTAAAAATGGATCAAGCTTTCCGAAATGTAATTGAATTTACAGGTTGTTCAATCGAAGATGCAGTACTAATGACATCAGTTAACCAAGCAGAAGAGTTTGGATTAAATCATAAAGGTGCATTAGCGGTAGAAAAAGATGCAGACTTTGTTGTGATGAATGAAGATTTACATGTATATGATACGGTTCGTTTAGGAATTCATATGAAGGAAGGGAAGTAATTAAATGAATATTCTTGTTGTAAAAACTCCAGAAGAACTAGCAGAAGCAGGTTATAAATTAATTGAAGAAGTTGTAAAAACAAAAGAAAATCCAACATTAGGAATGGCTACAGGAAGCTCTCCATTAGGTATTTATGCAGAAATGCGAAAAAATAAACTTGATACAAGCCGTGTAACCACTGTAAACTTAGATGAGTACGTAAATTTACCACATGAAGATAAAAACAGCTATCACTATTTTATGCAAGAACAGTTGTTTGATCATCTTCCATTTAAACAAACTTATGTACCAAACGGGATGGCAAGTGATTTAGAGGAAGAGTGCAAACGTTACGAGGGCATTCTAGCTGCTAACCCAGTTGACCTACAGATTCTTGGAATCGGTGAAAACGGTCACATCGGATTTAACGAACCAGGAACACTGTTTAATTCTCCAACAAACATTGTTGAATTAACAGAATCTACACGCCAAGCAAACCTTCGCTTCTTCGAAAAAGAAGAAGATGTGCCAACTCATGCGATTACAATGGGAATCGGAAGCATTATGAAAGCGAAACAAATTCTACTTGTTGCTATGGGTTCTAAAAAGGCAGAAGCTGTTAAAGAATTATTGCAAGGTGAATATAGTGAAGCGTGTCCTGCTACAGTTTTACAACGTCATCCGAATGTAACCGTAATCGCTGATCAAGAAGCTCTATCTTTATGCAGTGAGGCGATTGCTGATGAACATCGACAAGTATTCACCATTTCCGATCTATTATCAGATTCAAGAGTGGGTGAAACAGCTAATTGAGGACGGCGAATGGAAGCCGGGAGATAAAATCCCATCTGAGAATGAACTTTGCGATAAGTTCGAAGTGAGTCGTATGACAATCAGACAGGCGATTAATAATTTAGTGGAACAAGGTTATTTATATCGGAAACGTGGAATTGGTACGTTTGTCCAACTTCCGAAAGTGGAACAAAAATTGCAAGGAATGACGGGATTCACAGAAGATATGATTTCTCGTGGGATGAACCCAAGTAGTCAATTACTTAGTTTCCGCCTAGTTCCAGCTACTGCGAAAATCGCAGACCGCTTGAGAATACAGGAGGGAGAGTCGGTTTATGAAGTGAGGCGTATTCGCTTAGCTGATGATGAACCGATTGCTTTTGAGACGACATATTTGTCGCCAGCTCTTGTAAAAGATATTAACGAAGAAATATTGCAACAATCTTTATATGAACATTTAGAGAAGAAACTGGGCTTTAAACTTGTTAGCGCTACTCAATCAATTGAAGCTTCAATTGCAACGGATAATGAAGCGGAACATCTGCATATTCCTAAAAAGGCGCCAGTGCTTGTAATGCGTCAATGGTCATATTCAGAAGGTGAAGTACCGTTAGAGTATGTGAAATGTATTTATCGTGGGGATCGTTATAAGTTTATTACAAACATCGCACGTAACAAATAATATATTTCAGTTCGTGAAGTACAGTTAATGTCAAATTGTTTAACATGTAAAGAAAAAATACGACTCATCCTTACAAGGAGTGAGTCGTATTTTTATTATGAGCAATTACGTGGTTAACAGCATCTTTAACTGTATTTACTACATAGTGAGCGTGTTCTTTTACTGCTTCATCTGCTTGAGACATAGCAAAACTGTGAGGAGTTAAAGAAAACATTGGGATATCATTATAAGAATCCCCTATGCAAGCAACTTCATCTGGTTGTATTTGAAACTCTTTTAATAAAACAGAAATAGCAGCCCCTTTACTAATATTGGGTGGCATTACATCTAAACATTGTTCTGCTGAAATGAATGTACTAACTTTTCCGTGGAATTTTTCATCAATTTTTTTCTGAAGGAGTTGTAAGTTTTCCTTTGTTCCACCGACAGAGATTTTATTTGGAAAAATTGTATCATCAATTTTCTGTAATAGATGAGGTTCTTCAACAGAAGTCATCGTTACTTGTTGTTCGAGCTCATGAATAAACGGTGTCTTCTCTTCAATGTAATAATTATGCTCATCACTTACATAACGAAAATAAGGATCTTCATTTGTCATTGCTAACAGATCAGGTAGAATACTCGAATCGAATGTTGCGGATAATAGTTGCTCGTTTTCATGTGTGTACACGAAAACACCATTTACACTAATGCGATGGAAATTTGTATTTACAGCTTTCATTAAGTCTGCAATTTCATTATCAAGTCGGCCAGAAGCGAAACAAAGAATAACATTTTGCTCAGCAAGACTACGAAGTGCTACAAGATCCTGTTCGTCAATTAATCCTCCGTGTTGCATCATTGTACCATCGATATCACTTACAAACATTTTAATCATGTTGTTATCCCCTTTCTATGTACAGTTGCTCTTACATTATACGCATCATATATAAACATGTCTAAAAAATGAATTTTTATGAAATGGTAGATGTTTTACATTGACGACAAAGAAGAATGTTCTGTAACATAAAAGCAGGCTATTTAAGTACGAGGGTGGTGTTATATGAATAATTATCTAGAAATTAAAAAAGTTTTAAATAATAATGTCATCATTGCTAGCCATCCTGAACACGAGGAAGTAGTAGTGATTGGTAAAGGAATTGGATTTGGGAAAAAAGCGAAAGACGTATTGGAGCAAGAACAAATTGAAAAAATGTTTGTTTTAAAAAATGAACGTGATCGTGAACAATACAAACTGTTAGTGCCGCATATAAGTGAAAAATTAATTGAATTAATGAATGATATTATGTTCTACATTCAAGAAAAAGCAAAATCACCATTGAATGAACATATTCATATCGCTTTAACAGATCATATTTCTTTTGCAATTAAGAGATTAAAACAAGGACTTACAATTGATAATCCTTTTTTAGTTGAAACGAAAATGCTCTACCCAGAGGAATATGAAATTGCTGAAGGTGTTGTAGACCTTTTAAATTCTCGTTTGCAAATTATATTGCCAGAAGGAGAAATTGGGTTCATTGCACTCCATATTTACAGTTCACTTACAAATTCAGATTTATCTTCAGTTAATCAAAACTCCCGTCTTATTGCACAGCTTGTATCTTTAATTGAGACAAACTTACAAATTACATTAGACCAAGAAAGTATCCACTACTTACGCCTTATCCGTCATTTACAATATGCTATTGAACGGGTGAAAAAAGGGGAGAAAGTAGAGGAATCACAAAGCTTTGCTGATTTATTAAAGGCGGAATATCCCGTCTGTTATAATTTAGCTTGGAAGCTAGTTAAAGTCATGCAAAAAGAATTACAACTTCCTGTGTATGAAGCAGAGAGTATATATTTAACGATGCACCTGCAGCGCTTAGTGAAAGCAGAGCATGTGTAAAAAGACATATATTTTTGTCTAAAATGAAAACGTTAAAAAAAATCATTGAATCGCTTACAATAGTTATGTATAATAACTATTGCAAAGTTATACAAATTTCGACAAACACATTAAGGTAAGTAACGAAAACGTTTGCCTTAATTATAGTGAACTTATAAGTAATCCTATTTTTGACACGTGTTACTGATTCGATCAGGCATGAGTGGAGAAAAGTAAGGAATGTAAGCTTGAGAAAGGGATATACTACCCTTTGTATAGCTATCGTTCTATCTTTTTTTCCTCATGTCTTTTTGGCGTTTGTCGGAAGGTATCAATATAGATAAGAGAGGAAGGGTTTCCATGTTTAAGAAGATCTTTGGTGTTCTTCAAAAAGTCGGAAAAGCGTTAATGCTTCCAGTAGCGATTTTACCGGCAGCAGGTATTTTACTTGGATTTGGTAATGCATTTCAAAATCCACAGTTAACAAATGTTATTCCTGCTTTAAAAGCAGATTGGTTCGTAATGGTAGCAAAAATTATGGAACAATCTGGTGATATTATTTTCGCTAACCTTGCATTATTATTCGCAGTTGGGGTAGCGATTGGTTTAGCTGGTGGAGACGGAGTAGCTGGATTAGCAGCATTCGTCGGCTACTTAATTATGAACAAAACGATGAGTGTGTTCTTAGAAGTAGATAAGCTAGTGAAAGTAACAAGTTCTGGAGCAGATCCAGTAAAAATTGGATTTGCTGATCCAGCATATGCAAACGTATTAGGAATTCCAACGCTACAAACGGGAGTATTTGGTGGTATTATCGTCGGTATAGTAGCCGCATATTGCTACAATAAATACTTCAACATTGAATTACCATCATACTTAGGTTTCTTCGCAGGTAAGCGTTTCGTACCGATCGCAACTGCAACATTCTCTTTAGTAGTAGGTATTATCATGTGTTTCGTTTGGCCATACATTCAAGGTGGCTTAAATACGTTCTCACATCAAATGATTGATGCAAATAGAACATTAGCAGCATTCATATTCGGTTTAATTGAACGTTCATTAATTCCATTTGGATTACATCACATTTTCTATTCACCGTTCTGGTTCGAATTCGGTCAGTACACAAATGCAGCTGGCGAATTAATCCGTGGTGACCAAAAAATCTTTATGGCACAGTTAAAAGACGGTGTAGAATTAACAGCAGGTACATTTACAACTGGTAAGTATCCGTTTATGATGTTCGGTCTTCCAGCAGCAGCATTAGCAATGTACCATGAAGCACGTCCAGAAAATAAAAAATTAGCAGCTGGTATTTTAGGTTCTGCTGCATTAACATCTTTCTTAACAGGTATTACAGAACCACTTGAATTTTCATTCTTATTCGTAGCACCAGTACTATTCGGAATTCATGCCGTATTCGCTGGTTTATCATTTATGACAATGCAAATTTTAGGTGTTAAAATTGGTATGACATTCTCTGGTGGTTTAATCGACTTTATGTTATTCGGTGTACTACCAGGCCGTACAGCATGGTGGTGGGTAATTATTGTTGGTCTTGTACTAGCAGTTATTTATTACTTCGGATTCCGCTTTGCAATTCGTAAATGGGATTTAAAAACACCTGGTCGTGAAGTTGCAAATGCGAATGACGGTGCAGGAAAAACTGAAGCGGGTGAACTTCCTCGTGAAGTATTAGTGGCACTTGGTGGTAAAGAAAACATCGCTTCTTTAGACGCTTGTATTACTCGTTTACGTGTGCAAGTTAACGAACAAAAGAATGTAAACAAAGATCGCTTAAAAGAGCTTGGAGCAGCTGGTGTACTTGAAGTAGGAAATAACATTCAAGCTATTTTCGGACCGAAATCTGACACATTAAAATCACAAATTCATGATATTATGTCAGGTCGTACACCTCATGTTGAAAAAGAAGAGGCTGTAAAAGTAGAAGAAGCTCCTCAGCAAGTTGATGAAAACGAAACAATCGTTTCACCAATTGAAGGGAAAATCTTACCGATTACAGAAGTACCTGATCAAGTATTCTCAGGAAAAATGATGGGAGACGGATTTGCAATCGAGCCAACAGAAGGAACAGTAGTTTCTCCAGTTAACGGTGAAATCGTCAACGTATTCCCTACAAAGCATGCGATTGGCATTCAATCTGAAGGCGGAAAAGAAATTTTAATCCACTTCGGTATTGATACTGTAAAGTTAAATGGTGAAGGTTTTGAAGCACTTGTAGCACAAGGCGACAAAGTGAAACAAGGACAACCATTATTAAAGGTAGATCTTGCATTTGTAAAAGAAAATGCACCATCTATCATTACACCAATTGTCTTTACGAATTTACAACAAGGACAACAAGTCGAATTGAAAAAAGATGGAAATGTTAAGAAGGGCGAAAACGCTATTATTGACATTCAGTAGGAATTTGACGCAAAATGTTTATAATTATAATAGGCGATGTGGTTGACCGAACATCGCCTATTATATACAATAGATGATGTAGTACTCACGTCTATACAACTAAAAAATACTGTAATTTAAAGGAGATAAATTATCATGGAAAAAATCTTTAAAGTAACTAGCGACTCAGGAATTCATGCTCGTCCAGCAACTCTACTTGTAAACACTGCAAGCAAATTTGGTTCTGACATTAACTTAGAGTATAACGGAAAAAACGTTAACTTAAAATCAATCATGGGCGTTATGTCTTTAGGCATTCAACAAAACGCAGAAATTAAAATCACTGCAAATGGTGATGATGCAGCTCAAGCACTAGCAGCTATCGAAGAAACTATGAAAAACGAAGGATTAGGAGAATAATGACTCTTAACATTCAAGGGATCGCTGCATCAAGTGGGATTGCTATTGCAAAGGCTTTCAGACTTGAGAATCCTGAATTTAACATTGAAAAGAAATCAATTACAAACGAAGCTGCTGAAATTGCACGCTTAGACGCTGCGCTTGAGAAAGCAAAAACTGAATTAGAAGCTATTAAGGACCACGCTTTTGCTGAGCTGGGTGCTGATAAAGCTGCGATCTTTGAAGCACATTTATTAGTGTTAAATGATCCAGAACTAGTAAACCCAGTAAAAGATAAAGTAAATAGCGAAAAAGTAAATGCTGAATTTGCAATGGACGAAGTTGCATCAATGTTTATTTCTATGTTTGAAAACATGGATAACGAATATATGAAAGAACGTGCTGCGGACATTCGTGACGTAACAAAACGCGTTCTTGCACATTTACTAGGAATTAACTTCTCAAACCCTGGTACAATTTCTGAAGAAGTAATCATCATTGCTGAAGATTTAACACCATCTGATACAGCTCAGTTAAACCGTAAGTATGCAAAAGGTTTTACAACTGATATCGGTGGACGTACATCTCACTCTGCAATTATGGCTCGTTCTATGGAAATTCCAGCTGTTGTTGGTACGAAAGTTGTTATGGAGAAAATCCAAAACGGCGATATCGTAATCATCGACGGTTTAGATGGAGAAGTAATTGTAAATCCATCAGAAGAAACTCTTCGTTCTTTTGAAGAAAAGAAAGCGAAATTTGAAGAGCAAAAAACTGAATGGGCAAAATTAAAAGACCAAGCTACTGTAACAAGTGATGGACATCACGTTGAGCTTGTTGCAAATATCGGAACACCAAATGATGTACAAGGTATTATCGATAATGGCGGAGAAGGCGTTGGTTTATACCGTACAGAATTCTTATACATGGGCCGTGACAATCTTCCAACAGAAGAAGAGCAGTTCGAAGCGTATAAAGCAGTTCTTGAAGGTGTAAAAGAAGGTCAACCTGTTGTTGTTCGTACACTTGATATCGGTGGAGATAAAGAGCTTCCATACTTACATTTACCAAAAGAAATGAACCCATTCTTAGGATACCGTGCAATTCGCTTATGTCTTGATGAGCAAGATGTGTTCCGTACACAACTTCGTGCATTACTTCGTGCTAGCGTATACGGTAACTTAAAAATTATGTTCCCAATGATTGCAACTCTTGATGAGTTCCGTCAAGCGAAAGCAATCTTATTAGAAGAGAAAGCGAAACTTGTAGAAGCGGGTACAACTGTTTCTGATTCTATTGAAGTGGGTATGATGGTTGAAATCCCAGCTTCAGCAGTATTAGCAGATCAATTCGCAAAAGAAGTTGACTTCTTCTCTATCGGAACAAATGATTTAATCCAATACACAATGGCTGCAGACCGTATGAACGAACAAGTAGCTTACTTATACCAACCATATAATCCATCAATTTTACGTCTTGTAAAAATGGTTATCGATGCTGCTCATAAAGAAGGCAAATGGGCTGGTATGTGTGGTGAGATGGCGGGAGATTCACTTGCTATCCCATTATTATTAGGATTAGGTTTAGATGAGTTCAGTATGAGTGCAACATCTATTCTTCCTGCAAGAACACAACTAAGCAAGTTGTCAAAAGCTGAAATGGAAACATTAGCAGAAAAAGCATTAATGATGTCAACTGCTGAAGAAGTTGTTGAACTAGTTAAAAGCATATAATCAATAAAAAAACCTGAGTCGATTTGAAATCGGTCTCAGGTTTTTTCTATGAGAAAAATGAATCTTATTTTTTTACTATAGAGGATAAGGAACAGAATTAGATAGCGATTGCAACGATATCAGTTGGGCATACACGTAAAATACCAGTAAAAGTATTTCGGTTTTGATTGTTCTTATCGTCTTTATTGTTATCTTTGTTATCTTTGTCGTTATTACGAGCTAAAGCAGAGAAAAGAGCAACACCGTTAGCGAAACCTTCAAAAATTACATTGTTGAATGTGCCGTTACCTCTAATGCTTAAAAGAGAAAGCTCTGTTCCAACTGAAATGCTAGCAAGTACGTTACATACAGCTGGTTGTTGTGGTCTAACTACTTCTTTCTCTTTCTCATGATGTCTGCACTCTCTTTCATGATGATGACAGTCTCTAAAGTTATCACAGCATCCAAATGATCCAAACATAATCCTCATCACCCCCTTCACACTTATAATCTATGTAAGTTCGGTAGTGAGTGACTGGACAGAGAGTGGAATTTTTTCTAGGGGATTTTCTCATTTTAAAAGACTAGTTGGGTGTTTATTACGGGATGATGTTTAAAATAGGATAGATATCACAAAAAAATGTAAAGACCACCAAAATGAATGAAATGGGTAGCCTTTACACTTTTTTGCTTTTATATAAAACGATGATATATACAGGAAGAGCTAAGAGTAGTGGTGCAATGGATCTTGCAGTATGTTTTTCTGCTTCTAATTGGAACGCTTCTTCTTTTGGGAATTGTAACACTGATATGTTTGCAGCATCGCCAATAAAATATAACAGCAGTACAGTCACTATGTAACTTAAAAGTGCGATAAAGCTTCCGTATGAACTCAATGAAAATCCCTCTCTTGTTATCTATTTGTTATCATTGTATCATAATTGTAACAAAAACACACGGTTATATTTCGTCGTTTTAACAATTTTCGACACGAAACGCCATTTATATTTATGAGAATAGCATAAAATTTACTATTTTTTTATGTATAGATGTCGAATCATACATTGAAATATTACGGATGTGTGACAGACAAAAAAGAAACGAAGGTAATGAAATTACCTTCGTTTCTTTTTGTCCCGTATTAACAGACAGTGAGCCCCTAATATTCATTAAAGGTTCACTTTATTATTTTGCCCATTCACTCACTTGCTCTACGCTCATTCGTGGTGCAGGGTGGCCTTTTAAAGTTGATTCACCAATTGTAATAAGCATAATTGGTACATAGCGAGATGAAACATTGAATTCTTCTGTAAGTGCTTGTGGGTTGAAACCACCAATAGCACAAGTATCCCAACCAGTTGCTTTAGCTGCAAGCATAAGTTGCATTGCTGCTAAAGATGCATTTGAAAAGGCTGCATCTCTTGGGAATTGCTCACGAGCATATGCAGACTCAATATTTTTAGCTAAGCGCTCTTTTGCTTCTTCTTTCATAAATCCTTGTTCTACAATTGGACCATAAACTGGTTCAACGTTTTTATAAGCTTCTAAATCACCTAAAATAGCGACTACAGCAGAAGCATCAAGAATTTGTTGCTGGTTATAAGCAATTGGATGTAATCGTTTCTGTACATCTTCACCTTGGAACACAAGGAATTTCCAGTGCTGCAAGTTCCAAGCAGAAGGTGCTTGAGCAGCGCCCTTTAAAATTTCGTGTAACTCTGTAGATGAAATTTCTTTCTCAGGGTTGAATGCACGTGTAGATGTGCGTTCATATAGAACATTAAAAAAGTTATCGTTTGTCATTATATATCCTCCAAATTACATATCAAATTATGAAAAAATACATGTAATATATTCTACTTACATTTTGTAAGTTATCGAATTTAAGAATATAATATCTTTATTTTAATTGTCAAGTTTTAAAGTGGAAGTTAGGGCATTCATACAAACGATACAATTCCGATAATCATACACTAAAAAAGGAATTTATAGAGTGAAAAAGAAAAGAGAACATTCTCAATTAGCTTGTTAACATGTATCCCTCACTCATTAAAATTTTTAGAGAGCAGCCTTTTATAAAATGTTTGTGAGGAATTCAGTAGAACAAGATATATGAAGTGAGTGAAGACTAGTGATGAACATACTACATTTTTTATTAGAGAATACGGTTTTCCAAAATGTATTACAAGATCTTCAGTTAAATGTCCTTTATATAGAAAATGGATGCACACATCAACAAACGATAGAAAATATCCATCCAAAATGTATGTTTATAGCAAATAGTTTTGAAGAAGGAGAATTGTTGTTTCAGAGGACTAAACCACATATTGTAATTATGTATGTAACAGATTTTTCTCAAATAAAATATATAAAGAATATGTATAATCCACAGAGTACTTTTATTGTCATTTGGGATCAACAAATAACCAGTGAGTTTACAGAGGTGCTTACGTTAGGAATACGTAATATTGTGATAGCCCCTGTGACTCCACAAATGGTGTTAGAGGAAGTGAATAAAAGTTTGTATCAGCTTTCTTTAGTGCGACAAGTAAGTTTGCAACAAGAACTACTTCAAACGATGTTTGATTTTCGAGATGATCTATTATTCATAGTGGAAGACGATGAGATTGTTGATTGTAATACAAATTTTTTAGAGTTTTTCGGATATGAAAATTTGTTTGCCTATCGTGAGCAACATTTAGTATTTGCTGAACATTTTATTAGAGAAAATGGATACTATTCAACAACCCATGATATAACATGGTTAGATGATACTTTATCATATGATAGAAGAATTAAGATGACCAACTATGAAGGAGAAGTGTCAACTTTTTTATTGCGTGCGACACCACTGCCAGAAGATTTATCAAGATTTATTGTGAAGTGCACAGAGATTACAGAATTAGATGAAATCTATCAAGAACAAGAAAGGCTTGCGATGATAGATTCGTTAACAGAGATTTATAATCGTTTGAAGTTCCAACAAATACTAGAGGTAGAATGGGATAATGCAATGCGTAACGATGAAAAAATAGCGCTCATTTTATTTGATATAGATAATTTTAAAACAGTAAATGACACGTATGGTCATGATTTTGGTGATTTAGCGTTAATTCAGCTTGCAGAGCTTATGAAATCTAAAGTGGAGCAGCAACATGTGTTTGCAAGGTGGGGAGGAGAAGAATTTATTATATTAGTAACGAATACAGTAGAAAAAGAGGCATTTCAGGTTGCGGAATCATTACGATTTTTCATTGAAACAAAGCAATTCTCAGGAATTTCGAAATTAACAGCCAGTTTTGGAGTTGCATTATATGAACAAGGGATAACAAGAGAAGAATTAATGCAACGAGCAGATATTGCATTATATGAAGCGAAAAAAAATGGAAAAAATCAAGTATGTGTATATAGAAAAGAAAAAAAATAATTTTTCGCAACAAATTGTTGCGATTTTTTTTTATTGTTTGATAATAGAATGTGGGGGGGATTTTGAACGAAGGAATTATGGAGGAACAATATGATAAAAAAATTAATGACGATGGCTTTGCTGTCTGCTGTAGTTGGTGGTGGAGTATACTATTTTCTCTATAATCCCAATATAAAGGAAAGCACTGTATTGACAACTAAGGTGAATCCTACTATTGAATCAGAAGTACAAGAGAATATAGAAGAAAAAGAAGAACAACAAATTGATTATGCTAGTATATCTCAAAAGTTAGATCAATATTTAGTAGGAAAGCAATTTAATGGAACAGTTTTAGTGACAGATAAAGAGCATGTTATATTGAATAAAGGATATGGGTATGCTGATGTTCAAAATAAGATAGAAAATACGCCTCAAACCAAATATCGTATCGGTTCTATTACGAAAACAGTCGTAGCTACATCTATTTTACAGCTGCAGGAACAAGGGAAGTTAAATATTCAAGACAATGTAAATAAATATATTCCCTCTTTTCCGGTAGATAAAAATATCACCTTATATCATTTGTTAACACACACATCAGGTTTACCAGAAAGCGGAAAAGGGAAAGTGAATGCCGCTTCTCGTATAAACTTAGTAAATTGGATTGGAAGTCAAAAATTAGAATTTCCACCAGGCGCAGGTTGGAGATATACAGATTATAATTATATGGTGCTTGCCTATATTATAGAAAGCATATCGAAAAAACCTTTAGGAGATTACATAAAAGAAAATATATTTACTAAAGCAGAAATGCATGAATCTGGTATGGGAAATATGGCTCAGGGAGATCAGCATTTTACTAAAGGATATGTAAAGAAAGAGAATGTACTTGAACCTGCACAAAAATTGTTAATGGATTGGTTATACGGATGCGGTGAGATGTATACGACAGTTGGCGATATGAAGAAATTAGACGAAGCGATTATAAATGGGAAACTTCTTTCTGAACAAAGTATACAAGCGATGTTTTCACCTTCAACAGAACGAAAATATGCATTTAGTTTTTACATATATCCGGATTATTTTCATAATCATGGTGTACTATCTGGTTGGAACACTTTCAATAATTTTAATAAAGAAAAAGGCACTTTTGTTATTTTATTTTCAAATGTGAAAAATAGTATAGATGATGATTTTAATAATGAGTTTCGAAAGATGGTAAGTGATTTATTAGAACAAAGGGGATGAGAAAATGGAACGTAAAAATGTATCAATAGGTTTCATCGGTATTGGTGTAATGGGAAAAAGTATGGTGCGTCATTTAATGCAAGACGGTTATAAAGTATATGTATATAATAGAACAAAAGCGAAGACAGACTCTTTAGTGCAAGATGGTGCAAATTGGTGTGATACACCGAAAGAGTTAGTAAAGCAAGTTGATGTTGTAATGACTATGGTTGGATATCCACATGATGTAGAAGAAGTATACTTTGGGATAGAAGGAATTTTGGAGAATGCAAATGAAGGCACGATAGCAATTGATTTCACGACATCTACACCAACATTGGCAAAACGTATTAATGAAACTGGTAAAAGTAAGAATGTATATACGTTAGATGCACCTGTATCTGGAGGAGACGTTGGTGCGAAAGAAGCAAGACTTGCAATTATGGTCGGTGGCGAGAAAGAAATATATGAAAAATGTTTACCTTTATTTGAAAAGCTAGGAACAAATATTCAGTTGCAAGGGCCAGCTGGAAGTGGACAACATACAAAAATGTGCAATCAAATTGCGATTGCTTCAAATATGATTGGAGTATGTGAAGCTGTTGCTTATGCGAAAAAAGCTGGACTAGATCCAGATAAGGTATTAGAAAGTATTTCAACGGGAGCAGCAGGTAGCTGGTCATTGAGTAATTTAGCTCCTCGAATGTTAAAGGGAGATTTTGAACCAGGATTTTATGTAAAGCATTTTATGAAAGATATGAAGATTGCTTTAGATGAGGCTGAAAAATTGCACTTACCAGTACCGGGTTTAAGTTTGGCGAAGGAATTGTATGAAGAGTTAATAAAGGATGGGGAAGAGAATAGCGGAACACAGGTGTTATACAAAAAGTACATAAGGGGGTAAATGAGATGGATCTTCAAAAATTTGATGAGATGATTGATACTGTACAACGAGCAACTTGTATACAAATTAATGAAAAACAAAAAGAAGCTTTTAAACAAAAATATGATTTTGAGCCGAAATTCGAATATGGAAGAGATGAAAAGGGGCATTATGTTATTCGATCTTCAAAAAAGATGTTAGAAGAAATGGAATTTTATTTGGCATTGAAATATGATCGAGATGGAGTTGACCTATATATGCAAGCTGAGATTGACGGTATATGTCACGTATCTGTTAGCTATAGTGAAGACGTCTTGCACCTACAAGAATTGTTTCAATTTCTAGAAGAAAATAAATAAAAGTCCTCATTTGAGGGCTTTTATTTATTTAGGTATATTTATTTTTTACAATTATAAGTTAGAAGCTTGGCGGCATCGTTCAATTGGGAATGGAATAACTTGTGCGATATGATTAGGAGCGAATTGTTTTGCACGAGCATGGCGTACTATATAAAATGCACACAGAATTGAAACAGGAATAGCACCGAATAAGCCAAAAAGTAAAGCGCTTACACAAGATGCGACAAAACCTAAAACACCAACTTCCAACTCTTCCATAATAGCTCCTAGAATAACAGGAAGTGCTCCACACGTAACCCCTAGTATAAGTGCGATAAGTAAACTCATGATTATCCCCCTCTGTTTGCGATATTCTTTTCCTTATTAGTTAATTGTAGTATATCATATACAAAACAGAATTTTCAGATAAAATTCAAAAAAAGTTCAATAAATGTTCAAAAAATGTTAAAAAATTTGCTGAAAAAATAGAAGGAGAGATTGTTTTTGAATAGAAGGACTCATATGTTTGAGAAAATAAAAAATCAGGCTTATTT
>NZ_JAKUFT010000018.1:0-74725 GCF_022663605.1 Bacillus cereus group sp. BfR-BA-01379 | reverse complement strand
CCTCCAGCAAATAATGGAGGAGGTCAAGGGAATACAACGCCACCAGCGACGACACAACCAGATACTGGCGGAAATGCGGGAGAAGTTCCTGCTAATAATGGGCAATAAGAGAAGTTAATAAAAAGTATAAAAAAAGCACTTAAGATTTGTGGAAATTACAAGCTTAAGTGCTTTTTTATCGTTAAAATTAAAATGTCAATTATTGATTTCCTACAGAAAATTACTATAGTAAGCAGTTTATTGGAGATTAGGATTAAATAGTTGTTATTTGAAATCATTAAATATTTTTTTGTTTGAAGTATTATTTTCGTTAAAATGCAGCAGCTATGCAATGATGAATTTAAATGTTAAACGTACCGTAGAAATTTTGGAAGTAAATAGAAGGGAAATGATAAAAAACTTGAGTCTGAGGTAGTGGAGGAAAACTTTGGCTATGAAAAGTGGTGCTACTTGGATGTGTGCCATGATGCCAAAATGATGGGGTAACTTGACCGGGAATTTGATATTGTTGCCAAGTTGCGGGAAGTTCAATTCCTACATCGGAACTAGCCGTATGTACGGCTGGAACGTGTATTTCGGGGGTCGAAGGAACGACGACTGTTACTCTTGAAGATACCCACATAAAATAATCACTCCTAAGTTGTGATAATAAAGTAGTATATTCTTTTCACATATATAAAGGTACATATAGGTAGGACTTTAGGCTAAGGTATACGTATAAAGTTGTAAGACCAATTGAAATGGGTAGTGGACCATTTATTATAAAAAGATACGTCTATTTACGGAGGGCAAAGGGATTAAGAAAATGTAAAATGGAGGTGTTAATTGCAAGAACATACATGTTTATGGAGGAATTTTAATGGAACGATTATGGACGAAATCATTTATTCAAATGACTTTCGCGATGTTATTTCTATTTACAGGATTTTATTTACTTGTACCAACGCTCCCGCTCTTTATTAAAGAGATAGGTGGTAATGAATCGCAAGTAGGACTTATGATGGGAATGTTTACAATAGCTGCAGTTGTAATACGACCGATTATCGGAGGAATGTTAGATCAATATGGTAGAAGATCTTTTATAATTTTCGGACTCATCTTTTTTGGGATAACGATGTATTCTTATAATTTAGCGTCGACCATTATCCTTTTAGCTGTTTTACGTGTTATTCACGGAGTAACATGGGCTGTTTCGACAACAGCTGTTGGAACAGCAATCACTGATATTATTCCAGATTCACGCCGTGGTGAGGGGATGGGTTGGTATGGGATGGCTATGACAATTGCAATGGCAATCGGTCCAATGATTGGATTATCGGTTGTACAACATTATTCATTTCACGGCCTATTCTTGTTAGCAACTGTTTTATCCTTTATGGCAGTCCTTTTATCGTTCATGACGAAAATGCCATTCACACCACAACAAGAAAAAGGGGAAATACAACTGTTTGAAAATTCCGTTCTATCCATTACGATTGTTGTTTTCTTTTTATCATTTGCATATGGAGGGATTACGACATTTTTACCGTTATTTGCATCGTCAATTGATGTGAATCCTGGGACATTCTTTCTTGTATATGCAGTTGCTTTAACAATCGTAAGACCAATTTCAGGGAAACTATTAGATAAGTATGGAGAAGTATTTATTATATTCCCGGCACTATGCGTTACTATTATCGCAATAGTTGTATTATCACTTTCAAATAGTTTAATGGGGATAATTATCGCCGCTACATTATACGGTGTTGGATTCGGTTCAGCGCAGCCGGCATTGCAAGCGGCAATGCTTACAATTGTTGACCCGAGTAAAAGAGGAGTAGCTAACGCTTCGTTCTTTACCGCATTTGATCTAGGGATTGGACTTGGTGCGATTTTACTTGGAGTTGTTTCACAAATGTTTGGTTACCGGATTTTATTTGCAGGTAGTGCAATTTCAGGATTACTTGCTTTCATTATTTTTGTCGTTTTTGTAAAACAGCGATTAGGTAAAAAAGAAGTTGCGTAAACGGAAGTAACAAAAATGAAAATTTCAATTGAACATAACGATTTACAATGGTTAAAGGATAACATATTAATAGTTCAATTCAGCCTGACTATTTTTTAGGGATAGTTTCTGAGAAATCAGATGGGGAAATCGTATCAGTTGAGAAAGAAGACATTCTATTTTGGGGGATGTTTATAATCTTTGGTACTTTAAAAACTATCATTTAGTTGAATGTTACTATGAGGAAACGGAAGAAATTCAATTTAATTATGTAAAATAATAACTTTTTAAAAATAATTAAGTTTTATATAAGAATTATATTGATGAGATAGTGAAATAAATATCATGTAGAAACGAGTTGTATATGTGTACAGCTCGTTTTTTTTATTTTCTTAAGAAAATTGAGAGAATGATATATTTTATGGGATTTTCTGAGTCATCCTTATATTTTGTTTTAATAAGACGCGCAAAGAAGTCTGTCCTTTCTTTATAAAATATGAAAATTATTTTTGAAAAATTGTATTGTTACATCGGTAAAAGTATAGGAAACTTATCATTATAAAATAAATTGAAATCTTCTAAAAACTCTGATACATTGAAATAGAAATGTAGTTTCACAATATTGTAAAGGCTTACAGTTATGTGCACGAAGATCTATTAGGATTGGAGGAAATAATGATGAAAGCTGAAGAAAAATTTTCCCCGGGATTAGATGGTATAGTGGCAGCGGAGACGAAGATCTCGTTTCTTGACACAGTGAAAGGTGAAATTGTAATTCAAGGGTATGATTTAATCGAACTCTCAAAAACAAAAGAGTATTTAGACATTGTGCACCTTTTATTGGAAGAACATCTACCAAATGAGGATGAAAAAGCGAAACTTGAAAAGAAATTAAAAGAAGAATACGCGGTACCAGAAGGTGTATTCAACGTATTAAAGGCATTACCGAAAGAAACGCACCCGATGGATGGATTGCGTACAGGTGTGTCCGCATTAGCTGGTTACGATAATGATATCGAAAACCGATCGTTAGAGGTAAACAAAAGCCGCGGGTACAAATTATTGAGTAAAGTACCAAACATTGTAGCGAATAGCTATCATATTTTAAATAATGAAGACCCAATTCAGCCTCTTAAAGAATTATCATATAGCGCGAATTTCTTCTATATGTTAACAGGTAAAAAACCAACTGAACTTGAGGAGAAGATCTTTGATCGTTCCCTTGTTTTATATAGTGAACATGAAATGCCAAACTCTACATTTACAGCGCGTGTTATTGCATCAACTCAATCCGACTTATATGGTGCTTTAACAGGTGCAGTTGCATCTTTAAAAGGTAGCTTACACGGCGGTGCAAACGAAGCCGTTATGTACATGCTTTTAGAAGCTGGTAATGTTGAGAAGTTTGAAGAGTTGCTACAGAAGAAACTATATAACAAAGAAAAAATTATGGGCTTTGGACATCGTGTGTACATGAAGAAGATGGATCCAAGAGCACTGATGATGAAGGAAGCTTTAAAGCAGTTATGTGATGTAAAAGGTGATTATACACTATATGAAATGTGTGAAGCTGGAGAAAAGATTATGGAGAAGGAAAAAGGAATTTATCCAAATCTTGATTATTATGCAGCTCCAGTATATTGGATGCTTGGTATCCCAATTCAACTTTACACACCAATCTTCTTTAGCTCTAGAACAGTGGGACTATGTGCGCACGTAATTGAGCAACATACGAACAATCGATTGTTCCGTCCACGTGTAAATTACATTGGCGAGCGACATGTAATTAGTAAATAAGAACAACTGGGGAGTTGTTAGCGCCGCCCGCCAGATGGGTGTTTGACCGACACCCATCATTAATAATAACGAATTTTCGACAGAAAGGGAAGAATAGCATGATTAAAACAAATGAAATTAAACAAAAAGATGCATTATTAGAAGAAATTGCGGATTATGTATTAAATAAAGAGGTAACTAGTGCAGAAGCATTCAGTACTGCTCGTTACGTATTACTTGATACGCTTGGATGTGGAATATTAGCATTACAATATCCAGAATGTACGAAATTACTAGGACCAGTTGTTCCAGGAACAATCGTGCCAAATGGTACACGTGTACCAGGTACGTCATATGTACTTGATCCAGTGAAAGGTGCATTTAATATCGGATGTATGATCCGTTGGTTAGATTATAACGATACTTGGCTTGCAGCAGAGTGGGGACATCCATCTGATAACTTAGGCGGAATTTTAGCAGTTGCAGATTATATTAGCCGTGTTCGTATTTCAGAAGGAAAAGAACCATTAAAAGTACGTGAAGTATTAGAAATGATGATTAAAGCACATGAAATTCAAGGTGTACTTGCTTTAGAAAACAGCTTAAACCGTGTTGGTCTTGACCACGTATTATATGTAAAAGTAGCAACAACTGCTGTAGTTGCGAAAATGCTTGGCGGAACACGTGAAGAAATCTTTAATGCATTATCACATGCATGGATTGATAATTCTAGCCTTCGTACATATCGTCATGCACCAAATACTGGCTCACGTAAATCATGGGCAGCGGGTGATGCTACAAGCCGTGGTGTTCATCTTGCAATGACTGCTCTAAAAGGTGAAATGGGTTATCCAACAGCTTTATCTGCACCAGGTTGGGGATTCCAAGATGTGTTATTTAATAAACAAGAATTAAAGTTAGCAAGACCATTAGAGTCATATGTAATGGAAAATGTATTATTTAAAGTTTCATATCCAGCAGAGTTCCATGCACAAACAGCTGCAGAGTGTGCTGTGAAATTACACCCAGAAATTAAAGAAAGATTAGAAGAAATTGATCGTATTACAATTACAACTCATGAATCAGCAATCCGTATTATTGATAAAGAAGGTCCATTAAATAATCCAGCTGATCGTGATCATTGCTTACAATACATTACGGCAATTGGTTTATTAAAAGGAGATATCGTTGCGGACGATTATGAGGATGCAGTAGCAAATGATCCACGTGTAGATGAATTACGTAATAAGATGGTTGTTGTTGAAAACAAACAGTACAGTTTAGATTACCTTGACCCGAACAAGCGCTCAATCGCCAACGCTGTTCAAGTCCATTTCAAAGATGGAACTGTAACAGAAAACGTGGAATGTGAATATCCACTTGGTCACCGTTTCCGTAGAGACGAAGCAATTCCAAAAGTTGTTCAAAAATTCACTGCAAATATGGCAGGTCATTATTCTAGTAAGCAACAAGAACAAATTCATGAAGCTTGTTTAAATGAAGAGAAACTAGAAAATATGAATGTAAACGAATTTGTAGATCTATTCTTAATTTAATAATAGGGGGAATTTAGAATGGCTTGGGTTGTGAATAAACAGTCAACACAAGAGGAGCTTGCGAATCGCTTCCGAGCTTTAGTAGAAGCAAATGAAATTTTGCAAATTCCAGGTGCTCATGATGCAATGGCAGCTTTAGTTGCGAGAAATACAGGATTTTCAGCTCTTTATTTATCAGGAGCTGCTTATACTGCAAGTAAAGGACTACCTGATTTAGGAATCGTGACGTCTACTGAAGTAGCAGAGCGAGCAAGAAATCTAGTAAGAGCTACAGACTTACCAGTTCTTGTTGATATTGATACAGGATTTGGCGGTGTTCTCAACGTAGCGAGAACAGCGGTAGAAATGGTAGAAGCGAAAGTTGCAGCTGTTCAAATTGAAGATCAACAATTACCAAAGAAATGTGGACATTTAAATGGTAAGAAACTCGTTACGACAGAAGAATTAGTTCAAAAGATTAAAGCGATTAAAGAAGTTGCACCAAGCTTATATATTGTAGCACGTACAGATGCTCGTGGTGTAGAAGGCTTAGATGAAGCGATCGAAAGAGCGAATGCCTATGTAAAAGCAGGTGCAGATGCGATATTCCCTGAAGCGCTTCAATCAGAAGAAGAGTTCCGTCTATTTAATAGTAAAGTAAATGCACCTTTACTTGCGAATATGACTGAGTTCGGAAAAACGCCTTATTATAGTGCAGAGGAATTTGCAAATATGGGCTTCCAAATGGTTATTTATCCTGTAACTTCACTTCGCGTTGCAGCGAAAGCATATGAGAATGTGTTTACTTTAATTAAGGAAACAGGTTCTCAAAAAGATGCGCTTTCAAATATGCAAACGAGAAGTGAGTTATATGAAACAATTTCATATCATGACTTTGAAGAACTAGATACTGGAATTGCAAAAACAGTATTATCAGAGGATCAATAGATAAAGTGAAACTTTAATCAGTGGGGGTTTTCTTCATCCCCCACTGATTATTAGTTGAACCAATCGGACTTTTATGGGCAGTTGATCCCCCGCCTAACTTCTTTGCTTTCGCTGAATTTTGAGGCGGGGGTCTTACTGCCCATTAAAGCGGGATAAAACAACTAAGGCGATGAGAATACATCTTTGGCAAAAAGAACTGCTTGATGTGAATATTCATCGCCTTCTGTTTTCAAAAATAAGATATTCCACTCATCGTAGACGAGCATATGTAGTAGAAAATAAGGCCGAAATGATAGGGGGATTCAGATGGAGAAAACGAAGTTACCGTGGGATGAATTTTTTTCACTTAATAAAGATGTGAATCATACTTTCTTTACGCCAGAAGATTTTTCAGGAGATGAAGATTTAATCGCAAAAACGACAGAACAATTCGTTAAACAAGAAATTGTTCCACAAATAGAGAATATTGAACAACATAACTATAAAGTTTCTCGTCAATTATTTGAGAAAGCTGGAGAACTTGGATTGTTAAGTATCGAGGTCCCAGAACAGTACGGTGGATTTGAGTTAGGAAAGGCAGTTTCAGGGCTTGTAGCAGAAAAAATGGGATACGCTGGTGCATTTAGCGTTTCATTTAATATACACGCAGGTGTAGGTACATTGCCTTACATATATTACGGAACGAAAGAACAAAAAGAAAAATATTTGCCGAAAATTGCATCAGGAGAATGGATTGGGGCTTATGCTCTAACTGAGCCGAATGCTGGTTCTGATGCTTTAAGTGCAAAAACGAGTGCAGTATTAAATGAAGAAGGTACTACTTGGAAGTTGAATGGTGAAAAGCAGTGGATTACAAATGCTCATATGGCAGATGTATACGTTGTTTTTGCGAAGACAAATAAAGGAATGACAGCGTTTATTGTCGAAAGAACATGTGAAGGTGTATCCATTGGACTAGAAGAAAAGAAAATGGGGATTAAAGGTTCTTCAACTGCTACCCTTATTTTAGAAGATGTTGTTATTCCTGCAGAAAATGTTTTAGGGGAAGTTGGGAAAGGGCATCACGTAGCTCTTAATATTCTAAACTTCGCTAGACTTAAACTTGCTTTTGGAAATATTGGAACAGCAAAACAAGCAATTGCTTTGTCGGTTCAATATGGAAAAGAGCGAAAACAGTTCCAAACGGAGTTAGTAGATTTTACGATGATTCAAGAGAAAATTGCAAATATGATCATTGCTACATATGGTGCAGAAAGTGCAGCTTATCGTACAGCGGGTGTAATTGATGAAGCAATTCATGAGAGTGATGAAGATCTTATGAAGAAAATGTCTCAATTTGCAATTGAATGTGCACTTAATAAAGTAAATGCTTCTGAAACACTAGGTCATATCGTAGATGAAGCTGTACAAATTCATGGTGGTTACGGTTATATGCAAGAGTACGAGGTAGAACGTTTATATCGTGATGCTAGAATTAGTCGTATTTTTGAAGGAACGAACGAAATTAATAGATTAACAGTTGCCAAAATGTTAATGAAGCAAATGGAACAAATTGAAGATAAAGAAGTAGAGGTTGATGTAGCAAATGTCGAAAGAAACCATCGTTACATTTTATTAGCGAAACAATTGTTGAAACAATCTTTGAAAACGCTCTCTAAAACTCCGGGATTAAAAATTGATCAAGAGCAAGAATATTCACGTGTATTATCAAATATGTTAACGGACGTGTACGTCATGGAATCAGCATTTTTACGTACGAGTAAAGCCATTAGTAAAAATGGTGAAGAGAAAGAGCGTACGAAACAAATGATAACTGACGTTATTTGTGAAGAAGGCTATCGCAAAGTAGAAGAAGCGGCGATTTCTATACTTTCAGCGGCTGTCACAGAAGAACAAGATAGACACGTGATTTTAACTGAAATTCGTCAATTATTAGTGCCTTTATACACGAACGTATTTACAAAAAAGAGAGAAATTGCGAAAGCTATTATAAATCGCGGAAAGTATATTGTGTAAATAGGAGGAAAGCGATATGAAAAAGATTGGTTTTATCGGTTTAGGTAACATGGGTCTTCCGATGTCTAAAAATTTAGTTAAATCAAGTTACACAGTGTATGGCGTGGATTTAAATAAAGAGGCTGAAGCTTCCTTTGAAAATGAAGGAGGTATTATCGGATTATCGATCTCAAAACTAGCAGAAACATGCGATGTGATTTTTACAAGTTTGCCTTCACCTCGCGCTGTTGAAGCGGTATATTTTGGTGAAGAAGGATTATTTGAAAATAGTCACGCGAATGTAGTTTTAATTGATACAAGTACTGTATCTCCACAGTTAAACAAACAGTTAGAGGAAGCTGCGAAGGAAAAGAAAGTAGACTTTTTAGCAGCACCTGTTAGTGGTGGGGTAATTGGAGCCGAAAACCGTACATTAACGTTTATGGTTGGTGGATCAAAAGAGGTATATGACAAAACGGAATCTATCATGGGTGTACTAGGCGCGAACATTTTCCATGTTAGTGAGCAGATTGATAGTGGTACAACTGTAAAATTAATTAATAACCTATTAATTGGTTTTTATACAGCTGGAGTAAGTGAAGCTTTAACATTAGCGAAAAAGAATAATATGGATTTAGATAAAATGTTTGATATTTTAAATGTAAGTTACGGTCAAAGTAGAATTTATGAGCGCAATTATAAAAGTTTCATTGCATCAGAAAACTACGAGCCAGGCTTTACTGTGAATTTATTAAAGAAAGATTTAGGATTTGCAGTAGATTTAGCGAAAGAAAGCGAACTTCACTTACCAGTTAGCGAAATGCTGTTAAATGTATATGAAGAAGCAAGTGAAGCAGGGTATGGTGAAAACGATATGGCTGCTTTATATAAGAAAGTTAGTGAGCAATTAATTTCTAATCAAAAATAATAGACTTATAAACATCATAAAAAAGGAGAGAATATAATGATTACAACTGAAATTAAAAGAGTAAAAAATCATATTAATGGTGAGTGGGTAGAATCTACTGGTACAGAAGTAGAAGCAGTTCCAAATCCGGCAACTGGAAAAATTATCGCTTACGTTCCGCTATCTCCGAGAGAAGATGTTGAAAAAGCTGTTGAAGCGGCAAAAGCAGCATACGAAACATGGTCTAAAGTACCAGTTCCGAACCGTTCAAGACAATTGTATAAATATTTACAGCTTCTACAAGAAAACAAAGAAGAGCTTGCAAAAATCATTACGCTTGAAAATGGTAAAACATTAACGGATGCAACTGGTGAAGTACAGCGTGGTATTGAAGCAGTAGAACTTGCAACATCTGCACCAAATTTAATGATGGGACAAGCTCTACCGAATATTGCTAGCGGCATTGATGGATCAATTTGGCGCTATCCAATTGGAGTTGTTGCTGGTATTACGCCATTTAACTTCCCAATGATGATTCCATTATGGATGTTCCCACTTGCAATTGCTTGCGGTAATACATTTGTATTAAAAACATCTGAAAGAACGCCACTTTTAGCAGAGCGACTTGTAGAGTTATTCTATGAAGCTGGTTTTCCAAAAGGAGTATTAAATTTAGTACAAGGCGGAAAAGATGTTGTAAATAGCATTTTAGAAAATAAAGATATTCAAGCTGTTTCGTTCGTTGGATCTGAACCTGTAGCTCGTTACGTTTATGAAACAGGTACGAAACACGGGAAACGTGTACAAGCGTTAGCTGGTGCGAAAAACCATGCGATTGTAATGCCAGATTGCAATCTTGAGAAAACAGTACAAGGTGTAATTGGATCTGCATTCGCAAGTAGTGGAGAGCGCTGCATGGCATGTTCAGTAGTAGCGGTAGTAGATGAAATTGCTGATGAATTTATCGACGTATTAGTAGCAGAGACGAAGAAGTTAAAAGTAGGTGATGGTTTCCATGAAGATAATTATGTTGGACCATTAATTCGTGAATCTCATAAAGAGCGTGTACTAGGCTATATTAATAGCGGTGTAGCAGATGGAGCTACTTTATTAGTAGATGGCCGCAAAATTAAGGAAGAAGTTGGAGAAGGTTACTTTGTAGGTGCGACAATCTTTGACGGTGTAAATCAAGAAATGAAAATTTGGCAAGATGAAATTTTCGCTCCAGTATTAAGCATTGTAAGAGTTAAAGATTTAGAAGAAGGTATTAAACTGACAAATCAATCTAAATTTGCAAATGGAGCGGTTATTTATACGTCAAATGGTAAGCATGCACAAACGTTCCGTGATAACATCGATGCTGGTATGATCGGTGTAAACGTAAACGTTCCAGCACCAATGGCATTCTTCGCATTTGCAGGAAATAAAGCTTCATTCTTTGGTGATTTAGGTACAAATGGTACAGATGGTGTACAATTCTATACACGTAAAAAAGTTGTAACTGAGCGCTGGTTTTAATAAAGAGTAGACAGCCAAATCGCTTATTAAATGAAAACCACCACTAAGAATAGTGGTGGTTTTCATTTTGTTAATTATTTTTTTCAAAAGCTAGTTTAATACCAAAACCAATTAAGACGATTCCTGTTAACCCTTGAATATAACGTTGCGTCTTCGGTTTTTTCATAAAAGCACTAATTTTATCGATTAAAAATATATAAAAAGCGAACCAAATAACTGTTAAAACGAGGTAAGTAAGGCCCATTACGAGAAGCTGGATAAACGTATTATGATTTGGATTTAAAAATTGCGGTAAAAAGGTTAAAAAGAAGACTGCAACTTTCGGGTTTAATAAATTTGTAAGAAATCCTTGACGAAAGCAAGAAGAGTGTTCGTCTTCATGATTTAAAGGTATATCGGCTGTATCAACACTTTCTTTATTTCTTATTGCTAAAAGGGCTTTAATACCAATATAAATTAAATATAGAGCTCCAACGTACTTGAAAATAGAGAATAAAAGAGCTGACTTTACAATAAGTGCGGATAGTCCGATTACTGCTGCTAACGTATGAATTAAAAGTGCAATACATGTGCCGAACACTGTTTTTACTCCACCCATCTTACCGGCAACTAATGTGTTTTTCGTGGCCATTGCTGTATCTGGACCAGGTAAAATAATAAGACAAATAGACATAATGATGAAAAGAAAGAAATTTTCAATCATAGTCGCTCCTCCTTTTTATTTTTAGAATATTTGATTAAAAATAGTGTAGCACATATTTCGATTTAATAAAATTAAATTTTATTAAAAATTATTAAATGAGAAAGAGGCTATATAGTCGCGTAATTACACGACTATATAGCCTCAGATTTATCCTGTATGAACGGGATGCGCCACACTTATTAAAGTTTCACTTTATGCATTAAGTAAGTTAAAGAATCGATTTACATCTTCTTCTGAAACATCACTTAACTGCTTATATTTATAATTCGGATTTTGATCTTTATCAACGACAACAGAGCGTACTCCTTCGAAGAAATCTGCATGTCTCATGAAATTTTTAGCAAGTACAAGGTCGGTAGCAAAACATTCTTCAACGGACTTATCTTGTCCATCAATAAACTGTTTTAATGTTACTTTTAACGAAATAGGGGATTTTGATAATAGCGTTTCTTTCGTTTTTAAAGCAAAGGAACCTTGATCTTTCTCCAATGATTGGATGATTTCTTCAATTGTATCGAATGAAAAGTGTGAATTCATTTCTTCTAATGTAGGAGCAAGTTCGCTTTCTAAGCTTGGAGCAGTTGCAAATGTATGAATGACTTCTTTTAAATTAGTATGTACATCATCTTCTTTATGCCAATTTACACTTTCAAGTTCAGTAAGGAAATTTGGTAATGAATCAGATGTCATAAAGTAATCAGCAGCGTTTATAAATAATACGTCAGCAGCTTTTAAAATAGATGCCGTTAAAGCAACATAGCGGCCAGCAAACCCTGGAGCTTTATTTAAGAAATAAGCAGCACCGACATCTGGGAAGAAGCCAATATTCATCTCTGGCATTGCCCATTTCGTACGCTCAGTTACAATTCGATATTTCGCACCATTTGTAAGACCGACACCACCGCCCATTACAATTCCATCTAAACAAGCGATGATTGGTTTTTTATATTGATAAATATATGTATCAATTTCATACTCTTCTTCAAAAAAACGTTCCGCATGCTGTAATGCAGCTTCATTTGAACGTGCTTCGTAAAGAGTTTTAATGTCGCCGCCTGCACAAAAACCTTTTGTACCAGTTCCTTTTAATACGATAAGCACAATCCGCTCGTCATTTTCCCATTCTTTCAGTTTTTGCCCAATTGGTTGTAACATGTCATAAGATAAAGAATTAAGTGCTTTTGGGCGGTTTAAAGTAATTGATGCAACTCCGTTTTCACTAACAGAAAATAAAACGTGTTCAGTCATAATTCATCCTCCCTTACATATCTTCTTATTCTTAATTCTTGATACGTACTGAAATGTCCTTTATAAACTTTGTCTAAAGTTGGCGATACATGTTAATTTACCCAACGCATATTTTGACGAGTTATATTTGCAGGATTTCGGAGGTTGAAAATGAATATTACAACATTACTGTAATTGTAATTATTTGAATTTAACATGATAAACACGCTATTATATAGGTGTAAATTGTATATAATCACTTCAAAAAGGATATTTGAAATGATTATGATGTAAGAAAAATTGCTTTTCATTAGTAGAAATAGAGAAAGGAGAAATCGGAATGCCAGGACCTTTACTGTTGTCGGTGATTATTTTGTCTTCTTTAATGATAGGGATAACTCAGTTTTTTCATCATACAGATACGACAGAGGAAGTGAAGGATAAAGTACGTCTCGTATTTCCGATTTTTATCATATCTATTTCTTTTTGTATTCTATTAAATAAGGATGGATACATTGTCGCTGTATTTTCATTTTTTGTAGCGATCGTTTTAATTACAGTTTTATATTATGTAATGAAAGACTTTATACAAAAATAAAGATGTCATATGAGACATTTTTATTTTTGAAACGAATAAAATTTCACATACCGTATTATATGTAAAACATAAAAAAACATATAGCAATAGAAAAGTATGTACTTTACCGTGTATGTACTTGTCAATCTTGCATAGCCAATATACTATTAATAGTGTAGAGATTAGAAAAAGGGGTTGTATCTATCATGAAATTTGAGATGCACACAAAAATTATTTCAAATGAAAAAGAAGTAAGATTACATATAGTAGAAAACATATTTCAATTAAAATTGGATGGTTATCACTTATTTACAGTTCAAGAAATATTACCTTTATATAAATCGAATGAAGAAAGAATTGGTAGTGCAATGATACAAAAGTTAGAGTGGGAGAACGGAAAAACTACTATAAACTATCAACTCGTATCACTAAAATCAGTAAATTAAAAGGAGCAGGACAATATGAAGTTATTTCATACAGCGGATTGGCATTTGGGAAAGCTTGTTCATGGCGTGTATATGACTGAAGATCAAAAAATTGTATTAGATCAGTTTGTACAAGCTGTTGAAGAAGAAAAACCAGATGCCGTAATTATTGCAGGCGATTTATACGACCGAGCAATTCCACCAACAGAAGCAGTAGACTTATTAAATGATGTGTTACAAAAAATAGTGATTGATTTACAAACACCAGTTATTGCGGTTGCAGGTAACCATGATAGTCCAGATCGTATTCATTTTGGTAGTAGTTTAATGAAGAAACAAGGATTATTTATTGTGGGACAATTTCAATTTCCATATGAGTCAATTATATTACATGATGAACATGGTGAGGTTCACTTCCATCTCGTTCCATATGCTGATCCAAGCATAGTTAGACATGTACTTAAAAATGAAGACGTACGTTCTCATGATGATGCGATGCGTATTTTTATGAATGAGCTTTCTGAAACGATGGATAAAGAAGCTAGACATATATTTGTAGGTCATGCATTTGTAACTTCTGCGGGAGAAGCAGAGGAGAATACAAGTGATGCAGAACGACCGCTTTCAATTGGTGGTGCTGAATACGTAAATAGTCATTATTTTGATAAGTTTCATTACACAGCGCTTGGACATTTACATCAAGCGCATTTCGTACGTAATGAGACAATTCGATATTCAGGTTCGCCACTTGCATATTCTATTTCTGAAGAAAAACATAAAAAAGGATATTATATTGTGGAACTGGACGAGCAAGGTGAAGTAACAATTGAAAAAAGGTTACTTACACCACGCCGTAAAATGCGAACAGTAGAAGCAAAAATAGATGAATTATTACAACATCCAATAAGTGAAGATTACGTGTTTGTAAAATTATTAGATGAAAATCCTGTCTTACAGCCAATGGAAAAAATACGCTCTGTATATCCAAATGCAATGCATGTTGAAAGGTCAATTCAAAGACGAGAGTTCACAGAGTCTAATGAAGTAACTGTTTCAAGGCATAAAACGGATGATTTATCGTTATTAAAGGCTTTTTATAAAGAAATGAAAGGCTTAGATTTATCAGAAGAGAAAGAACGTCTATTTGTAGAAGTACTACAAACAGTGCAAGAACGGGAAGGTGAACGAGGATGAGACCGATTCAGCTAATTATGACAGCATTTGGACCATATAAACAGAAAGAAGTAATCGATTTTAACGATCTTGGAGATCATCGTATTTTCGCTATTTCTGGGAATACAGGAGCTGGAAAGACAACGATTTTTGATGCGATTTGTTATGTGTTATATGGTGAGGCAAGCGGCGAAGAACGTAGTGATACGAGCATGCTACGCAGTCAATTTGCTGATGATGATATGTATACTAGTGTAGAACTAACCTTTCAGCTAAAAGGGAAACGTTATGAAATAAAACGACAACTTGGACATAAAAAACAAGGGAACAAGACGATTACAGGACATGCAGTAGAATTATATGAAGTGATTGGTGAAGAGAAGGTTCCAGCCGTTGATCGTTTTCATGTAACGGATGTAAATAAAAAAGTGGAAGATTTAATTGGTTTAAGTAAACATCAATTTAGCCAAATTGTTATGTTACCGCAAGGGGAATTCCGAAAACTATTAACATCTGAGACAGAAAACAAAGAAGAAATTTTGCGTCGTATTTTTAAAACGGATCGTTATAAGTTAATGCGTGAATTACTCGATCAAAAACGAAAACAATGGAAAGACGTTTTACAAGAAAAACAGAAAGAGCGAGAGTTATACTTCCGTAATGTTTTTAAATTACCAATCCGAGATGGATCATTATTAGAGACATTAGTGGAACAAGAACATGTAAATACGCATCAAGTAGTAGAAGCATTAGAACAAGAAACAGATGTGTATAAGGCAGAAGTTGAGCAATTACAAGTAGAACAAGAAGTTCAAACGAAGCAATTAAAAGATGCTGAAACACGTTTTCATGCAGCGAAATCTGTAAATGAGAAATTTATAGATTTAGAACAAAAGAATGAGAAATATAATACTTTACAAGAAAACCGTACAGTTATTGAAATGAAAGAAACATCTTTTAAACGTGCGGAACAAGCGAAGCGCTTATTACCATTTGAACAATGGTACGAAGAAGCAATACAAAATGAGCAGAAAGCTGAAACTTTGTTAAAACAGATAATCGCTAAAAAAGAAAATATAACGAATAGCTTTGAATTAGCTCAGAAGAAATATGAAGCAATAAAGAATAAAGAACCTGAGAGAGAAGATGCAAAAAAACTTGTTCAAAGATTAGAAGAGTTACAACCGATTATTGCATCATTAGCTGAGAAACAGTTGCATTTACAAAATGCAGAAATTCAAATTGGGAAATTAAAAGAAGGTATGCACAACTTAGAGCGACAATTAGACGAGCATACAAATCAAAAACAGCTAATGTCTGGTGAATTGCAGCAATTAGAACGAGCACTTGAGCAATATGTAGATAAAGTAGAAGAACTAACGAATATGCGAGAAGATGCAAAAGTTTTAAAGCAAGCATATGATGTTTGGCAAGAAAAACAAAAATTCGAGCAAGAAAAAGAAGCGGCATATAATAAGAGGCAAGTGGCAGTGAACGCATATGAAAATATGGAACGCCGCTGGTTAAGTGAACAAGCTGGAATATTAGCACTTCATTTACATAATGGTGAATCTTGTCCAGTATGTGGTAGTACGAACCATCCGAAAAAGGCTACAGAACAAAGTGATGCGATCGATGAAAAAGAGTTAAATGATTTAAGAGACAAGAAGAATACCGCTGAAAAATTACATGTACAATTAGAGGAGAAATGGAATTTCTATCATCTTCAATATGAGCAAGTAATAGAAGAAATTAAAAAGCGAGGCTATCGCTCGGAAGAATTAGCTGAAACATATAGTGCGCTTGTTCAAAAGGGAAAACAATTAGTAACTGAAGTAAATACGTTAAAAGCAAGCGAAGAAACACGTAAGCAAACTGCTGTGAATATAAAAAGCGTAGAAGAAAAAGTAGATGTACTTCAGAAGCAAAAGCGTGAGGTAGAAACAGAGCAGCACCGTATAGAAATGGAGTGTATGCAGCTTCGTACGTCATATGAACATGATAAGAAAAATATTCCTGAAAACTTACAAACAGTCCAAGCTTGGAAAGTGCAGTTTGACCAAGCTATGCATGAACTCAGATTAATGGAGGACGAATGGAAGAAAGTGCAGGAAGCGTATCAACATTGGCAAAATGAAAATATACGAATTCAAGCAGAACAGGAAAGTGCTTCTAATCAATTTGAAAGTGCAAAATTGAAGAAAGAAGAGACTTTCACGCGCTTTATGAAAGAGCTTGAGCAGAGCGGATTTACAGATCAATCTACGTATAAAGAAGCTAAATTAAATGATATTGAGATGGAGCTGTTACAAAAAGAAATTCAAAGCTATTATTCATCTCTTGAAGTACTGGCAAAACAAATTGAAGAGTTACATGCTGAATTAAAAGATAAAGAGTATATGGATATTACAGCGTTAGGTGAACACATAACAGAATTACAAATTAATCTCGATATCATTAAAGAAAAACGTCAACGCGCGCAAAATGCGGTAACATATATTTCTGATTTACATGAAAATATTAGACGTATTGATGAGCAAATTCATGAGGAAGAAAAAGCGTTCCAAGAACTTGTTGATTTATATGAAGTAATGAAAGGTGATAACGAAAGCCGTATATCATTTGAACGTTACATCTTAATTGAGTATTTAGAACAAATTGTTCAAATTGCAAACGAACGATTACGTAAATTATCAAATGGACAATTTTATTTAAAACGAAGTGAACGAGTTGAAAAGAGAAATCGTCAAAGTGGATTAGGATTAGATGTATACGACGCATACACTGGTCAAACACGCGATGTAAAAACATTATCTGGCGGCGAGAAATTTAATGCATCGCTTTGCTTAGCGCTTGGAATGGCAGACGTCATTCAATCGTATGAAGGTGGGATTTCCATCGAAACGATGTTTATCGACGAAGGATTCGGTTCACTAGATGAGGAATCATTAACAAAAGCGGTAGACGCCTTAATTGACTTACAAAAATCAGGCCGATTTATCGGTGTTATTTCACACGTTCAAGAGCTGAAAAACGCAATGCCAGCTGTATTAGAAGTAACGAAGCAGAAGGATGGGTGTAGTCAGACGAGGTTTGTGGTGAAGTAAGTTCAATTGTAATTCATACTTAAAGCATTGTTTGCGAGTTTCTAGTATAGAACTTATGATAAAACAAATGCCACCTCTTTATAGAGGTGGCATTTGTTTGTTATTCTTAGGAGTTATCAGTAGAAGGCGGTGTATTTTCCAATCGATTATAAGTTTTAAAGGCCGAAATTGCCGAGATAACACCACCGACTAAAAATAAAGCTGATCCACCGACCAAAATGATACGACTGACATATGTTTCGCGCGCTTCTTCAACTTCTTCTTGTAACATTGTTGGCATTTGAATTCCTCCTAAACAACATTTATTTTGTAGATAGTATATACAAATGCCTAAAATATGTTAAAATCACTGGATAGTGTTATGAGGAAGTATATAGTTAGATGTGAATTGTTTGAAAAATCTTCATTATAAATATATGCTAACTTCACATAGAGCACATATTAACATTGTATTATGTATATGTACCAAATAAATAAAGTGAATTGTATTTCATTCTGTTTTTAAAAATTTAAAATTCTATTATTTTTATATAAAGGTTTCTCGTCGGAGTTTTAAATATTTTGGAAATAGATATAAATAAGAGAAATTCACATAAAAGGGGAATGTCTTATGACAACATATACGAGTGAAATGAGAAAAAGTTTAGTTTCAGAAGAAGATGTAGATATTTTAAAAATTATGGCGCACCCAATCCGATTACAAATTGTAAATGAATTAAGTACGAGAAAAACTTGTAATGTAACGCAATTAACAGAATTACTAAATATTCCACAATCGACTGTTTCGCAACATTTATCAAAAATGAAAGGTAAAGTGTTACGAGCTGAGAGAAGGGGCTTAGAAATTTATTATCACATTAATAATTTAAAAGCGAGTAAGATTGTAAGTGTTTTAGGATATATAAACTAATGAAGTATTTTCATATAAAATAGCCGCTGCTGGTAAGCAGGGGCTATTTTTTGTTGTTTTATGTATTCTTATTTAAAATTTTATAGTTTTTATGATTTACAATTGTTCGATCAAATTCAAAAGTACCACCGCTTACATCTGTAATTTCAACTAAGACCGATTCAGTATATAGTTTTAGTACAGATCCTGTAATCTTTAAATTATTTCGGTGAAAAAGTATAGTATCCCCTACGTTTGCTTTCATAGTACCTCCTTATTAAAGACAGAATTATTTTTTTATTATATATATTAAACCACGTATAGATATATTAGTGAATATTTAGTTTTGTTTATCAATAAAAAATTTTTTGTTTTATAAAAAATAAAATGCATCGTAGTGTAAAAATAGTTTTTTTAGTTGTATAGGAAAATCAAAATTTTGTAATCTAGCCATGATATAACTTGAGACATAATTTTTATAAAAGAAGATGGTAAAACAGCTGTAAGTCGTATGGATGTGAAACATGATAATAGCTATTTACGTATTTAATAATTCGTTTTTTGTATTTCGTCCTTCGTATTCTGTAACTGATTCCATATTTTTGACGCTCTATCTTGTAAGTGCTTACATAAGTGGTAACATCTTATACAATGAAGGTGTTAAATCAAAAGAGGTGGTCAATATGAACATAAAAAAAGTAAATTTAGCGAACAGCATTGAAATAGAAAGAGGAGGCGAAAAGGTATGAAAAAATCAAATGTTAATCCATGGCTAGTTGTACTTGGCACAGTCATCGTACAAATGGGGCTTGGAACAATATATACATGGAGTTTATTCAATCAGCCTTTAGTTAGTAAATACGGTTGGAGTCTTAACGCAGTTGCTATAACTTTCTCAATTACTAGTCTTTCCTTAGCATTTTCAACTTTATTTGCAAGTAAATTGCAAGAAAAATGGGGACTTCGTAAACTTATTATGATAGCTGGACTAGCATTAGGGCTAGGGTTAGTACTTAGCTCACAAGCTTCCTCATTAATATTGCTGTATGTACTAGCGGGAGTTGTTGTAGGTTATGCAGATGGTACAGCGTATATCACTTCATTATCCAATTTAATAAAGTGGTTTCCAAAGCGTAAAGGTTTAATTGCTGGTATTTCTGTTTCTGCATATGGTTCAGGTAGCTTAATCTTTAAATACGTTAATGCACAGTTAATTGAATCAGTTGGAGTATCACAAGCATTTATATACTGGGGTTTAATTGTTACAGCTATGATTGTCCTTGGAGCTTGTTTAATCCATCAAGCTGCAGATCAAGGTGCAGTTCATGAGACAAAAACTCACGAATATACAACGAAAGAAATGCTAGGCACAAAACAAGTATACTTATTATTTATTATGTTATTTACATCATGTATGAGTGGCTTATACTTAATTGGTATGGTAAAAGATATTGGTGTTCAACTTGTAGGACTTAGCGCAGCAACAGCAGCTAATGCGGTGGCTATGGTTGCAATCTTCAATACATTAGGTCGTATTATTCTAGGACCGTTATCAGATAAAATCGGTCGTTTAAAAATCGTTACTGGTACTTTTGTTGTTATGGCAAGTTCAGTCTTAGTTCTAAGTTTTGTAGATTTAAATTACGGTATCTACTTCGTATGTGTAGCAAGTGTAGCGTTTTGCTTTGGTGGAAATATTACGATTTTCCCAGCTATCGTTGGTGATTTCTACGGTATGAAAAACCATAGTAAGAACTATGGAATTGTGTATCAAGGATTTGGATTTGGAGCGCTTGCAGGTTCCTTTATCGGTGCGCTTCTAGGTGGATTCAAACCAACATTCATGGTGATCGGCATATTATGTGTCGTATCATTTATTATCGCAATTTTAATTCAAGCACCTAAACAGAATAAAGAACAAGAAGAAGACTATCGCAGTGTAGCATAAGTATATAAATCTTCTTTAGCTCTTTGATTAGAAAAAGCACCCTATTAAATAGGGTGCTTTTTTATGAATAACAACTTGTGGAATTTTCTTGAGGCAAAAAGCGAGTAAAGTATTCATTTGGATTATATTGGAATATTGAAAAGTGATACATTATATTCGAACTACTTATTAAATCTTAAATTATAAACACGATATACATTGGTAATTGCAAGATATACTTTCTCGATATTTTCAGAAAAATGTTGAGAAAGTATATACTCGATTTTTTGGTAAGGCTTTGTAAATGAGGGTATCTATAGTTTATCTTCTTTAATTTTACAAAGAGGAGTAGGAATTAAATGTTTAATGTACGTGTTTATTACTACTTTTAGATGTAATTGCATTGAGAAGTACTAAAATGTTTTATCTGAAAAATAAAAATAGGTTGACAAGTTTATTGAGAAAGATTATCATTTCGGTGTAAGAATATTAAATGAAAAACATTATCAATGAATAATATTTTGATGGAAAGTACACTTGACCAATTAGTTTAGTAAGTGTATTATTTTTTACATTGATAATGATAATCGTTATCAAATTTGGTTAATTAGATTAATTTTCAAGTGAAAGGATAGAGGAAATGAACTTAGGGGAATTTGTTGGAAAAACGGTTTTAGTAACAGGTGCAGCCCGAGGTATAGGTAGTGTTGTTGCCAAAATGTTTTTAGAAAGAGGAGCTACAGTTATTGCGGTTGATCAAAATGAAGAGGGGTTAAATGTTCTCTTAAATGAAAATGAATTAAAGGAAACACACCTGAAAACGTTTCGTTTAGATGTGAGTGATAGTACCGCTGTTGAAAATATGGTAAACGGTATTGAAAATGATATAGCGCCGATAGATATATTAGTAAATGTTGCAGGGGTTTTACGTATGGGAGCAATTCACTCTTTAAGTGATGAAGATTGGAATAAAACATTCTCTGTAAATGCTACAGGCGTTTTCTATATGTCCCGAGCGGTAAGTAAACGTATGATGCAAAGAAAGTCAGGGGCAATTGTTACAGTTGGTTCAAATGCAGCAAATACCCCGAGAATGGAGATGGCTGCGTATGCGGCATCCAAAGCTGCAACGACGATGTTTATGAAGTGTTTAGGATTAGAACTTGCAGCATATAACATTCGCTGTAACTTAGTTTCTCCAGGTTCAACTGAAACTGAAATGCAAAGGTTACTATGGGCTGATGAGAATGGCGCAAAAAATATAATAGCAGGTACTCAAAGTACATATAGACTCGGTATACCGTTACAAAAAATTGCACAGCCTTCAGAAATTGCCGAAGCGGTATTGTTTTTAGCTTCTGATAAAGCAAGTCACATTACAATGCACAATTTATGTGTCGATGGCGGAGCTACATTAGGCGTTTAATAAAAAATAGGGGGCTACTATACTATGAATGAACTTACGGCTGTAAAGGAACTGTCAGAACAATTATTAGAAGATTATAAAACTGAATCTTCGTTCTTTTTCGCTTCACCAACTCGAACGATATTGACAGAAGGAGAGTGTACTACAGTAAAACATCGTGAAATTGAAAGTTTTCCAGAACTAGTACAGGCAGTATTACGTAATGCAAAACAAGCTGAAAATCCGAATCCTATCGTTGTGGGTGCTTTGCCATTTGATCGTAGAAAAGAAGTTCAACTTATCGTACCAGAATATTGCAGAATATCTGAACGATTACAATTAGATACAACAAATCAGCTTGAAACAAATGAGAACTTAACATTTGAAATGACGCCTGTACCAGGTCCTGAAGTGTATATGAATGGTGTGAAGCAAGGAATTGAAAAAATACAAGACGGTGATTTAAAGAAAATCGTTCTATCAAGATCGTTAGATGTTAAATCTTCCGAAAAGATTGATAAGCAAAAGCTCCTTCGAGAATTAGCAGAGCATAATAAGCACGGTTATACATTTGCTGTTAATTTACCGAAAGATGAAAACGAGAATAGTAAGACATTAATTGGAGCAAGTCCTGAGTTACTCGTTTCACGTAATGGCATGCAAGTTATTTCTAATCCGTTAGCTGGTTCAAGACCGCGTAGTGATGATCCAGTTGAAGATAAAAGAAGAGCAGAGGAATTACTTTCTTCTCCAAAAGATTTACATGAACATGCGGTAGTAGTAGAAGCGGTAGCTGCTGCGCTTCGTCCATACTGTAAAACATTACATGTTCCAGAAAAACCATCCGTGATTCATAGTGAAGCGATGTGGCATTTGTCTACTGAAGTGAAAGGTGAACTAAAGGATCCGAATACTACTTCTTTGGAATTAGCAATTGCACTTCATCCTACGCCAGCAGTTTGCGGAACGCCAATGGAAGAAGCGAGAGAGGCGATTCAAAAAATTGAGCCATTTGACCGTGAATTTTTTACAGGAATGCTAGGGTGGAGCGATTTAAATGGAGATGGTGAATGGATTGTTACAATTCGTTGTGCTGAAGTGCAAGAAAATACACTTCGACTATTTGCAGGAGCGGGAGTTGTTGCTGAGTCAAAACCAGAAGATGAGTTAGCAGAAACGTCAGCTAAATTCCAAACGATGCTGAAAGCTTTAGGTTTGAATGATAGCTCATTGAATGAAGATTAGGGGGGAGAAAGAATGCTAATAGGTTATACAAAATGGCCAAAAGAATTTGCCGATCACTATCGAGAGGAAGGGTGTTGGCTTGGTGAAACATTTGGCGGGGTCTTAAGAGAGCGTGCTGAAAAATATGGAGATCAAATTGCGGTTGTAAGTGGTAATACGCATATAACGTATAGTGAGCTTGATAAAAAAGTAGATCGCTTAGCGTCAGGTTTACTGAATTTAGGAATAAAACAAGAGGATCGAGTTGTAATCCAATTACCTAACGTTATCGAGTTTTTCGAAATATGTTTTGCGCTATTTCGAATTGGAGCACTTCCTGTCTTTGCCCTACCTTCACATCGAAGCAGTGAAATTAGTTATTTTTGTGAGTTTGGTGAGGCGAGTGCTTACGTTATTTCAGATAAGGCTCTCGGCTTTGATTATCGAAAACTAGCAAGAGAAGTGAAAGAGAAAGTGTCAACTTTACAACATGTAATTGTAGTGGGAGAAGAAGAAGAGTTTGTGAACATAAGTGATCTGTATATAGATTCTATTCCATTACCAGACGTTCAGCCAAGTGATGTTGCGTTTCTCCAATTGTCAGGAGGGACAACAGGACTTTCTAAATTAATTCCTAGAACACATGATGACTATATTTATAGCTTACGTGTTAGCGCTGAAATTTGTAATTTGAATACGGATAGCGTCTATATGGCAGTTCTTCCAGTAGCGCACAATTACCCGATGAGTTCTCCAGGGACATTTGGAACTTTCTATGCAGGCGGAAAAGTAGTGCTAGCAACTGGAGGTAGTCCAGACGAGGCATTTGCTCTAATAGAAAAAGAAAAAGTTACGATTACTGCTCTCGTTCCGCCATTAGCAATGATCTGGCTTGATGCTGCATCTTCTCGTAATAACGATTTATCGAGCCTAGAAGTGATTCAGGTTGGTGGTGCGAAATTTGGCGCCGAAGTTGCAAAGCGTATACGCCCTACATTTGGATGTACGTTACAGCAAGTGTTCGGTATGGCAGAAGGTTTAGTAAATTACACAAGATTAAATGATCCAGAAGAAATCATCATTCATACACAAGGTAGACCGATGTCTACATACGACGAAGTAAGGGTTGTTGATGAAAATGATAACGATGTAAAAGTTGGTGAAGTAGGAAGTTTATTAACAAGAGGACCATATACAATTCGAGGCTATTATAAAGCAGAAGAGCATAATGCACGGTCATTTACAAAGGATGGATTTTATCGCACAGGAGATCTTGTGAAAGTAAATGAACAAGGTTACATCATTGTAGAAGGTAGGGATAAAGATCAAATTAACCGTGGTGGTGAGAAAGTTGCTGCGGAAGAGGTTGAAAATCATCTATTAGCACATGATGCAGTACATGATGTTGCAATTGTATCAATGCCTGACGATTATTTAGGGGAACGTACTTGTGCATTTGTTATAGCTCGCGGACAAGCTCCGACAATAAGTGAATTAAAAATGTTTTTAAGAGAACGCGGTATAGCAGCTTATAAGATTCCGGATCGAATTGAATTTATTGAATCATTCCCGCAAACAGGTGTTGGAAAGGTAAGCAAAAAAGAGTTACGTAAAGTCATTGCTGAAAAACTTATTACAGTAAAACGATAAAAAATATAAAAATTGGAAGGAAGTGATTAGATGGCTATCCCATCTATTTCAGTATACAAAATGCCAGTTGAATCAGAACTACCAAAAAATAAAGTGAACTGGACGCCAGATCCGAAACGAGCGGTTCTTCTAATCCATGACATGCAAGAATATTTTCTTGATGCCTATAGCGATAAAGAGTCACCGAAAGTAGAACTCATTTCAAATATTAAGGTGATAAGAGAAAAATGTAAGGAACTTGGTATACCAGTTGTTTATACTGCACAACCAGGTGGACAAACATTGGAACAACGAGGGTTATTACAAGACTTCTGGGGTGAGGGTATTCCTGCTGGACCAGATAAAAAGAAAATTGTTGATGAACTTACTCCTGATGAGAATGATATATTCTTAACAAAATGGAGATATAGTGCATTTAAAAAGACAAATCTATTAGAAATTTTAAATGAACAGGGAAGAGATCAACTTATTATTTGCGGTATTTATGCGCATATTGGCTGCCTTTTAACAGCTTGTGAAGCGTTTATGGATGGTATAGAGCCGTTCTTTGTAGCAGATGCAGTGGCGGATTTTTCATTAGAGCATCATAAACAAGCATTAGAGTATGCATCTAATAGATGTGCAGTGACGACATCAACCAACTTACTATTAAAAGAGTTACAAAATGTAAAAGGCGATAAGAGTGAAGTGATCACTTTACAGGAAGTACATGAACTAGTTGCACAATTACTTCGTGAACCAGTAGAAAGTATTGAGACTGATGAAGATTTATTAAATAGAGGACTTGATTCGGTCAGAATTATGAGTTTAGTAGAGAAGTGGCGTCGCGAAGGAAAAGAAATCACTTTTGCGGATTTAGCAGAGAACCCAAGCGTTGTTGATTGGTACCGCTTATTATCTCCGCAAACAGAAAATGTACTTTAATATAGACTACATAATAAAGGGGTAGTAAAGAATGCCTAATAGTCAAAAGGTTCGTCATTCGTTATCATCTGCGCAGACTGGTATGTGGTTTGCACAGCAATTAGATCCACTTAATCCGATTTATAATACTGGGGAGTATGTTGAAATAAGCGGAAATATTAATCAAGAAATTTTTGAATTAGCAGTACGTAAAGCTGTAACAGAAGCAGAAGCACTACATGTTCGTTTCGAAGAGGATGAAATGGGCCCATGGCAAGTTATTGAAGAATTACAGTTTCATATGCATTTTATAGACGTTCGTAAAGAAGAAAATCCTGAAGAAGCTGCTAAAGTATGGATGAAAAATGATTTATCTATGCCGGTCGATTTGAAGACAGATACATTATTTACTGAAGCACTTATTCAAGTTGAAAATCATCGTTTCTTTTGGTATCAGCGCATCCATCACATTGTGATGGATGGCTATGGATTTTCACTTCTTAGCCAAAAGGTAGCGAAAGAGTATACATCACTTATAGAAGAAACAAACAAGAATGAAAAGTCTTTTGGTTCTATTTCAAAAATTGTACAAGAAGACATTGAGTATCGTGAGTCGAAACAAATTCAGGAAGATCGTACTTTTTGGTTAGAGAAGTTTGCAGATGAACCAGAAGTTGTAAGTTTAGCAGAACGAGCGCCGAGAACATCAAATGGGTTTTTACGAGAAACAGCTTATTTATCCAGTTCTAGTACGAAAACTTTACTAGAAGATATTAATGTTTCGTTAACAAGTTGGCCAGAATTTATTGTCGCTGTAACAAGTATATATATGCATAAATTAACAGGTGCAAATGATATTGTTTTAGGTTTACCGATGATGGGGCGCCTCGGTTCTGCATCTATATTTACACCAAGCATGGTAATGAATTTAGTACCACTTCGTCTCACTGTAACTCCCAATATAACTTTTGCAGAATTATTGCAGCAAGTTTCTAAAGAAATCCGAGACGTACGTCGTCATCATAAATATCGCCATGAGGAATTAAGAAGAGACTTAAAGTTACTAGGTGAAAATCAAAGGTTATTCGGGCCGTTAGTGAATGTTATGTCTTTTGATTACGGGCTTAACTTTGCTGGGAATCGTGGTATTACACATAATTTATCAGCAGGACCTGTCGATGATTTATCAATAAATGTTTATAAACGTTTCGATGAAAATGAGTTAATGATTCATTTTGATGCGAATCCGGAAGTATATAATGGTGCGGAACTAGCGTTGCATAAAGAGAGATTTATGAAGTTATTAGAATTTGTGATACATGCTAATCTAAAAGACGAGTCGATTGGAAGCATAAACATTACTCTTCCTGAAGAAAATCACAAAGTCCTAATAGAATGGAATGAAACTAAAGAAGCTGAAGAGTTAATCCCTTTACCTATATTGTTTGAAAAACAAGTACAAAAAAATCCAAATAAAATAGCGGTTACGTGTAACGGAGTAGACTTTACGTATAATGAGTTAAATGAACGAGCAAATGAACTGGCACACTATTTAGTAGAAGAAGGAATAGGGTCAAATCAGTTCGTAGCTTTAGTGTTTCCAAGATCAATAGAAATGGTAGTTAGTATGCTAGCAGTTTTAAAGGCTGGTGCAGCGTATTTACCGATAGATCCAGAATATCCAGCTGAGCGAATCAATTATATTGTAAATGATGCAAAACCAGTGTGTATCATCACACATTCATCTGCTTTAGTTATAGAAAATGATATAAAAAAAATCGAATTAGATAGCGAAGAAACAGAACTAGCATTAAAAGCATATTCTCATATGAATTTACCATTTAGAAATGATGAATCACTTTTAAACCCAGCTTATACAATTTACACTTCAGGATCAACGGGAAATCCAAAAGGTGTAATTGTTCCTATGAGAGCTTTAAGTAACTTTTTATTGGCTATGGACAATATGTTTTCATTACATGAAAACGATCATTTAGTAGCAGTTACAACGTTCGCGTTTGATATTTCTGCACTAGAAATTTATTTACCTCTTATTAGTGGTGCAAGTTTAACAATCGCACAAAAAGAAGTAATTCAAGAACCTTCTGTGTTAACGGCATTGTTGCAAGAAGAAAGAGCGACAATTATGCAAGCTACACCGACCCTTTGGCAGGCGTTAGTAATGGAATATCCAGAGAGACTACAAGGGCTAAAAGTGCTTGTTGGTGGTGAAGCACTTCCAGCTCATTTAGCAAATACATTAAAAGAATTAGGTTGCTCTATTACAAACTTATATGGACCTACTGAAACGACTATTTGGTCTACTTTCAAGAACATCTATGAAAATGAAATGGGTATACCTCCTATTGGAAAGCCGATTTGGAGTACAGATGTATATGTATTAGATGCAGGATTACAACCAGTACCACCTGGAGTAATTGGTGAACTATATATTGCTGGAGAAGGACTTGCGAACGGCTATTTAGGAAAACCAGAGTTAACGGCGGAACGATTTGTTGCAAATCCTTTTGGAGAACGAGGGAAGCGCATGTACCGCACAGGTGATCTTGTGAAATGGCGTAACGATGGTGTGCTGGAATACGTGAGCCGAGCAGATCATCAAATAAAAATCCGTGGTTTCCGAATTGAATTAGCTGAAATTGAACTGGTATTACAACGACATGAAAATATTAAACAAGCAGTAGTAATGGTACGAGAAGATCGCCCGAATGATAAACGAATTATTGCGTATATCGTTGCTGAAGAGAAGGATACAATTAACTTTGCAGAAATTCGTTCTTATATTTCAGAAAGTTTAGCGAATTATATGGTACCTTCAGCGTTTGTGTTGTTAGAAGAATTACCATTAACACCAAATGGAAAGGTTGATAGAAAGAAATTACCAGCTCCTGATTTTAATGAAATGAATAAGGAGAGAGTTGCTAGAAATCCGAAAGAAGAAATATTATGTGATTTATTTGCAGAAGTACTTGGTGTTTCTCGTATTAGTATAGATGATAATTTCTTTGAAATGGGAGGCCATTCGCTTCTTGCATCTCGTTTAATGGCAAGAATTCGTGAAACGTTAAGTGTCGAATTAGGAATTGGAAAATTATTCGAATCGCCAACTGTTGCGGAACTAGCGAAACAATTAGACCGAGCAAAAAGTGCAAGACCAGCTATTAAGAAAGTAAGTAGACCAAATGAAGTTCCACTTTCATTTGCACAGCGTAGATTATGGTTCTTAAATTGTTTAGAAGGTCCAAGCCCTACTTATAATATTCCGTTAGTCATTCGTTTGACTGGAAAGTTGAATGAGGAAGCATTGCAAGGTGCTTTTTATGATGTAGTCGAGAAACATGAAACACTGAGAACAATTTTCCCTAACGTATTAGGTAGTTCTTATCAGAAAATTTTAGATATAGAAAATTTAAATCTAGAAATGATTAAAACAAAAACATGTAAAGATGAATTAGAAAGTATGATTGCAGAGGCGGTAAGATATAGCTTTAACCTAGATGTTGAACCAGCAGTTCGTTTGCAGCTATTTACAGTGAATGAAAACGAACATGTATTACTAATTCTATTGCACCATATTGTTGGGGATGGCTGGTCATTACAACCGTTAACGAGAGATTTTACAGCGGCCTATAAAGCACGATGGCAAGGGGAGAGAGTACAGCTGGAGACACTTCCAGTTCAATACGCAGATTATGCACTATGGCAACAGCAATTGCTAGGTGATGAAACTACACGAGAGAGTCTCATTTCAACACAATTAGATTTTTGGAAACAAGAGTTAAAGGGTTTACCAGATCAATTGGAATTGCCTACAGATTATCAGCGTCCAATTGAAACGAGTTACCGAGGAGAAACAATTCATTTTCAAATAGATGCAGGCATGCATAGTAGGTTAGTAGAGCTTGCACGGAAAAACGGAGTTAGTTTGTTTATGGTGTTGCAAGCAGGGCTTATTGCACTATTTACAAGATTAGGTGCAGGTACTGATATACCAATCGGAAGTCCAATTGCTGGAAGAAACGATGATGCTCTCTCTGATATTGTCGGTTTATTTGTAAATACATTAGTGTTACGTACAAATACATCAGGAGATCCAAGCTTTAAAGAATTATTGAATAGAGTGAAACAATCAAATCTTGCAGCTTATGAAAATCAAGATGTTCCATTCGAACGACTCGTTGAAGTGTTAAATCCAGTACGTACTCGAAATAGTCATCCGCTATTTCAAGTTATGTTAGCTTTCCAAAATACGCCAGAAGCGACCTTTGATGCTCCGGATATAGAAGCGAACCTTGAAATTCAAAGCGTTGGCTCTGCGAAATTTGATTTAACATTTGAAATTAGCGAGAGTAACGGAGTTGATGGTACGCCAAATGGCTTACACGGATTGTTAGAGTTTAGTACTGATTTATATAAACGTGAAACGGTTCAAAAATTAATAGAAAGATACATTCTATTATTAGACGATGCGGCGAAAAATCAGGATCAATCAATTGGTAGACTAGAAATATTAACTTTGGCAGAGAAAAATACAGTGTTAGAAAAGTGGAATGGCGGTTTTCAAATTGTACCAGAAATGACATTACCACAATTATTTGAAAAACAGGCTTATATAAATCCGAATTCTATTGCTGTCGTCTTTGAAGATGAAAAATTAACTTATGAAGAATTGAATAAAAAAGCAAATAAAATAGCTCGATTGTTAATAGCAAAAGGAATCGGTCCGGATCAACTCGTTGCTTTAGCAATGCCGAGATCTTTAAATATGGTTGTAAGTTTACTCGCGGTTCTTAAAGCAGGAGCAGGTTATCTTCCATTAGATCCAGATTACCCGTCTGAACGTATTTCATTTATGCTCCACGATGCGAAACCATCATGTGTTTTAACAAATTCAGATGTGGAAATTGAATGTAATGAGGAACTGAAAGTTTTAGTCGATGATGAAAAAGTAATAAAAGAAATAGTGAAATATAGTGAAGATAATATTGATGAAATGGAGCGTGTGAAGCCATTAACGCCTTCACATATTGCTTACGTTATTTATACGTCAGGCTCAACAGGTAGACCGAAAGGCGTTATAATACCTCATCAAAACGTAGTAAGACTTTTAGGAGCAACTGATCATTGGTTCCAGTTTGACGCAGACGATGTGTGGACGATGTTCCATTCCTATGCTTTTGATTTCTCGGTTTGGGAAATCTGGGGACCTTTATTATATGGAGGGCGTCTAGTCGTAGTACCACATACTGTAAGTCGTTCGCCGAAAGAATTTTTACAACTTATTGTTAAGGAAAAGGTTACTGTTTTAAACCAAACACCATCAGCGTTCTATCAATTGATGCAAGCAGATCGTGAAAATGAAGAGATTGGTCAAACATTATCTTTACGATATGTTGTTTTTGGAGGAGAAGCACTTGAGCTAAGTCGATTAGAAGATTGGTATAGTCGACATCCTCATAACGCACCAAAGCTTATTAATATGTACGGTATTACAGAGACGACAGTACATGTTAGTTATATTGAGTTAGATGAGAATATTGTTTCTTTACGTGCGAATAGTTTAATTGGTTGCAGTATACCAGACCTTAAAGTATACGTATTAGACAACTATTTACAACCAGTGCCACCTGGAGTAGTGGGAGAAATGTATGTTGCAGGTGCTGGGCTTGCTCGTGGTTATTTAGGAAGAGCGGGCTTAACTGCAGAACGCTTTATTGCAGATCCATTTGGTAAGCCAGGTACAAGAATGTATCGTACAGGAGACTTAGCTCGTTGGCGTAAAGATGGGACGCTAGATTATATAGGGCGTGCAGATCACCAAATAAAAATTCGTGGATTCCGAATTGAATTAGGAGAAATAGAAGCGGTTATAATGAAACACCCTAAAGTTGAGCAAGTAGCTGTTATTGTACGGGAAGATCAACCAGGGGATAAACGATTAGTATCTTATATCGTCGCATCTAATAATGAAATGGTTGATACGAATGAAATGCGTCAGCATGCTGGAGGTAGTTTACCAGATTACATGGTTCCATACGCTTTTGTAGTAGTAAATGAGTTACCTTTAACTCCAAACGGTAAATTAGATAAAAAGGCATTGCCAGCTCCAGAATTTATCGCTTCATCTTCTAGTCGTGGACCAAGAACACCGCAAGAAGAAATGTTATGTGACTTATTTACAGAGATTTTAAGTGTACCTCAAATTGGAATTGATGACGGATTCTTTGATCTTGGAGGCCATTCACTTCTTGCGGTGCAGCTTATGAGCCGAATTAAAGAAGCGCTTGGAGTGGAATTAAATATTGGAACTTTATTTGCAGCACCTACTGTTGCAGGGCTTGCGGAAAGACTTGAAATGGGAAATGGTCAAAGTGCACTTGATGTGTTGCTTCCATTACGAGCAAGCGGAGACCAATTGCCACTATTTTGTGTACACCCAGCAGGTGGATTAAGTTGGTGCTATGCAGGACTTATGAAATCTTTAGGAACAGATTATCCAATCTACGGTGTCCAAGCACGTGGTATCGCTAAAAATGAAGAACTTCCAACAAGTTTAGAGGAGATGGCGGCAGATTATTTAAAACACGTTCGTGAAGTACAGCCTCACGGACCATATCGTTTACTCGGTTGGTCGCTCGGAGGAAATGTTGTGCATGCAATGGCGGCGCAACTGCAAAATGAAGGGGAAGAAGTAGAAGTACTCGTTATGCTAGATTCTTATCCTGGTCACTTCTTACCGAATACGGAAGCACCTACTGAAGAAGAAGCGTTAATCGCATTACTTGCTTTAGGTGGATATGATCCAGATAACATGGATGGTAAACCACTTACGATGGAAAGTGCAGTAGAAATACTTCGTAAGGATGGAAGTGCATTAGCAAGTCTTGAAGAAGAGACGATTTTAAATTTGAAAGAAACGTATGTAAATTCGGTAGGGTTGTTAGGGAAATATGTACCGAAAGTTTATAACGGAGATATTTTATTCTTTAGATCTACTGTTATACCAGACTGGTTTGATCCTATTTCTCCAAATACGTGGTTAAATTATTTAGACGGGGAAATTGTGCAACACGATATTGATTGTAGACATAAAGATTTATGTCAACCAGGACCACTTACAGAAATTGGACAAGTATTAGCGGAATATTTGCAGGATAAGAAAGGGGTAAGTACAGTATGACGAATCCATTTGAAAATGATAATTACACATATAGAGTATTAAAAAATGAGGAGGGCCAGTATTCTCTCTGGCCTGTCTTTCTTGATGTACCGATTGGTTGGAATGTTGTACATGAAGAGGCTAGTAGGAATGATTGTTTACAATATGTTGAAAATAAGTGGGAAGATTTGAATCCAAAAAGTAATCAAGTTGGCGAAAAAATATTAGTAGGAAAACGATAATGAAGGAAAAAATAAATCCGAAAGTAGTTGTAAGTATCGTATATATAACAGCGATGTTTATGGCTGCGATGGATGCAACAATTGTGAATGTAGCATTGCAAACGATAAGTAAAGAATTACAAGTTCCTCCATCTGCTATGGGGACAGTTAATGTTGGATATTTAGTTAGCTTAGCTGTTTTCCTTCCGATTTCTGGTTGGTTAGGAGATCGCTTCGGTACGAAAAGAGTATTTCTAACCGCTCTTTTCGTATTTACTACTGCGTCTGCATTATGCGGAGTAGCGAACGATATTACTTCATTGAATATTTTTCGTATCATGCAAGGTGCTGGCGGGGGGCTTTTAACACCGGTTGGGATGGCGATGTTATTCCGAACATTTTCACCAGAGGAAAGGCCGAAAATTTCAAGGTTTATTGTGTTGCCAATTGCTGTCGCACCGGCAGTAGGACCAATTATTGGTGGTTTCTTTGTAGATCAAATGTCTTGGCGCTGGGCATTTTATATTAATGTACCGTTTGGAATCGTAGCGTTACTATTCGGTCTACTATTTTTAAAAGAGCATATTGAAAAATCAGCTGGTCGCTTTGATTCTCTCGGTTTTGTTCTTTCAGCACCAGGATTTGCGATGCTTATCTATGCACTTAGCCAAGGTCCATCAAAGGGCTGGGGTTCTCCAGAGATTATAAGTACTGGAATAGCTGGGAGTATATTCATTACATTGTTTATCATTGTTGAACTTAAAGTACAGCAACCGATGTTAGATTTACGCTTATTAAAAGAACCAGTCTTTAGAAAAATGAGCCTTATTTCATTGTTTTCATCTGCTGGTTTACTGGGCATGTTATTTGTTTTTCCACTTATGTATCAAAATGTAATAGGAGTTTCCGCACTGGAATCAGGTCTTACGACATTCCCAGAGGCGATTGGATTAATGATATCGTCACAGATTGTACCATGGTCTTATAAGAAATTAGGAGCTCGCAAAGTAATTTCTATTGGATTAGCTTGTACAGCGGTTATCTTTGTATTATTAAGTTTTGTAAATCACGATACGAATCCATGGCAAATACGGGCATTATTGTTTGGCATAGGTATTTTCTTAGGCCAGTCTGTTGGAGCAGTTCAATTTTCTGCATTTAACAATATCATGCCACCTTCTATGGGGAGAGCAACGACTATATTCAATGTGCAAAATCGATTAGGATCTGCAATAGGAGTTGCTGTTTTAGCTAGCATATTATCTGGATTTGGAAGTCATGAAATACAGAATCATACACAGTCAGATTTCTTACCATATCAAGCTGCATTAATTGGATCGGCAATGTTTTTACTCGTAGCATTACTATTTTCTTTACGTATTTCTGATAAAGAGGTAATGTCAAAGAAGAAAAAGCAGTTACCTGTATTAAACAAAGAGAAAGCAGTTGTAAACGAATAAGCTATAGAGTAATAATACTCTTTTGAAATAAAATGATATTGTTTGTTAGAAGGAGAGAGTTTACATGATAGAAAGTAAAGTTGTAGATTCTGTACCAACTCTTAGTGAGAATGATTGTCAAATATGGTGGGGAAGAATTTCAGATTTACAATCATGGCATTACAATTTACTAAATGACGTTGAACGAGAGAAAGTAAATTCATATCATCATTCGGTAGATCGTGCACGATTTATAATAGGTTGTGTAATTAGTAGATTAGTTCTTGGAAAGATACTTTCTATGTCGCCAGTCCAAGTACCGATTGATCGAATGTGCCCAGTATGTAAATTACAACATGGCAGACCGCAATTACCAGAAGGAATGCCGCAGTTATCTGTTTCGCATTCAGGTGAGTGGGTTGTTGTTGCATTCACAAAGTCTGCACCTGTAGGCGTTGATGTTGAACAAATGAATCCAAATGTAGATGTTATGAAAATGGCAGAGGGCGTATTAACAGACACTGAAATAGCACAAGTTATGAAATTACCTAATGAACTGAAAATAGAAGGTTTTTTAACATATTGGACTCGAAAAGAAGCAATACTAAAAGCGACAGGTGAAGGACTAATGATTCCGCCAGTACATATTACTGTGTCGGCTCCAAATGATCCTCCAAATTTGTTAGTTTTTAAGGATAGGCAAGAATTAGTAGAAAATACAATGATGGCACATATAAGGCCTAGTGTAGATTATATGGCTTCCATTGCAATATTTAGTAAAGAAGTAACTGAAATCACACAGTTAGATGCAGTAGCGCTTTTAAATTATAAATAAGTTAAATAAAAAATCTTATAGAAGAGGTGTTCCTCATGTTAGTAGCGGAAAATAGAACAAATGAATTCACTTATAATGTACAAGCAATTAAAAATATTTTATTTTCTGGAGATACATCATCTATTCATGCTTTAGAAAATCTTTTGAATGATACAGTTCAGTTTGATGTTCTTGAACAAGAGGTAATTGATAGACAATACATCCCGAAAGAAGCAAAGAATTTCTTTGATAAAAACGGAACATTTCTTTACCGTGTATCCCATGTTAGTTATAAAGGAAAAGTATTATCTGAAAATCTCATTTTTGCGGATACTTCGTTTTTACCAAATACAATAAAGAGTGATTTCGAGAGTGGAAATATTCCAGTTGAAAAACTTATAGAAAAGATGGAAGTAAGAAGGAACGTATTATATGAAGGATATCAGCCGTCTGGAAATATTATTGAATTGTTTGATGGATGCTCTGTTACGGCGAACGTGTATCCAACTAGAAAATATCAAATTGTTAGTAATTGCAAATGTATATTTTATATTTGTGAAGTATATCATGCTGAGAATATAAAAAATCTGCTTAAATAAGAAATAAACAAAAAACCAGCCATTTTATAGGCTGGTTTCTTGTTTATTTAACAGCTTCTTTTAACTCTTTACCTGCTTTAAATGCTGGAACTTTACCAGCAGCGATTTGAATCTCTTCGCCAGTTTGTGGGTTACGTCCTGTACGAGCAGATCTTTCGCGCACTTCAAAAGTTCCAAAGCCAATCAATTGTACTTTATCGCCAGATTGTAATGCAGTAGCAATTGTGTCAAATACGGATTGTACCGCTGCAGAAGCTTCCTTTTGAGAAATATCAGCGGATTGTGCCACGTTTTTAACTAATTCTGTTTTGTTCATGTTTTCACCTCATAAAAAATTTTTTAGAATGAATGTTTTAGTATAATGGATAGTATAGAGAAAGCAATTTATCTGGTTAGAAAGAATGCTATATAGTTATGTTAACTTCGTTGTAAGAAACTGAATCCCTGCTAATAATTAGGGATTAATTAAGAATTGATGTATAGAAAACGCTGTAGTATGAGGATGAGGGGGAGTATACGGATGATTTTTCGTGAAAAAGATGAGAAAGAAAGTATATTAATTCGTCAACATGATCACGGTTTTTTAGCTGGGGAAATTGCGAAGCATATAAAAGAAGATTTTTTTGATGATGACACGTACTTAAAAGCGGCTATTGATGCAATATATGAGCATGATAGAGGATGGATAGAACTTGATAAAGTGCCAATTTTGAATGATGCTAAAAATATCCCATATACATTTATGGACTGTCCAAGTTCATTACGCTTTGTTTTTTATACGATTGGTTTGAATGAAATTGAAGATTCAAATCCATACGGAGCATTACTTTGTAGTAAACATTTTTTATCATTTCCATTAAATGAGGAAGATGAAGAGATGATGTCATTTTATACAGGGGAATTGGAACGACAAAAAAGAATTTTGAAAACGTTAACAAAAGAACAATTTGCGATGTTCGATAAACATTATAGATTATTAAAGTTTTGCGATGAACTTTCTTTATATGTATGTATGAATAAACCTGGTGTAGAAAAGGAAAATGAAATTGATTTGTTTAAAGATGGTTTTGAAGGAACAGAAATGTTTAATAGTAAAGAAGGGAAACCTATTCAAGCTGAATGGGTAGATGAGGAAACAATTCGGATTGCACCGTTTCCATTTCAAACTGAATTTCATACGTATGTAAAATATAAAACTATAAATAAACGTGAAATTGAAGAAAAAGGAATTGTAAAGGCTGATAGGGAGTCAGAAATGAAGAAACAAACCATTCATTTCATACAATAGGGGGGCGATTTTGATTGAAAGAGTACATGTTAAAACAGGTGGATTACCATGCTTGGGCTAATATACGATTATTCAATCGACTAAAAGAATTACCAAGCTATGAGACTATTATTAATGAACAGATACAGAGTGTATTTCCATCAATTAAGGATACTTTTGCACATATGTATATTACAGATCAAGTGTGGTTACACATATTGCATGGTAAAAGTATGAATGAAGCAATACAAGACCGAGAAAGTTTACGAACACAAATCGAAAATAAATCGTTATATGAATTAGAAAAAATGTTTGAAAACATGGTGAATCAATATAAAGACTTTTTAAATACAATACAAGACGTGAATGCTGTGTTTGTTATCGAGAATCCATATGCAGGGAAATTAGAAAATTCGATTTTAGAGTTAGTACAACATGTCGTAAATCATGGGACATATCATAGAGGAAATATAACAGCAATGATTCATCAACTTGGTCATTCATCGATAATGACGGACTTTGTGCTGTATTTACATATGGTACAGAAGAAAGTGAAATAGGTAAAAAAAAGAATGGCTTATTATAGATAAGCCATTCTTTTTTAGTGATTAACTTGCCTGCTTTTTATGACGTTCTTTCAATTTCTCTGCTTGTAAAAAGCGATTTGTTTCAGCTACAACAATACCACTTAACCCAATCAGACCAATTAAGTTTGGAATCGCCATAAGTCCATTTGCAATATCAGCAAATGTCCATACAATGCCTAGTTTTAAATTAGCCCCAATAGCAATCATGACGATAAAGATAGCTTTATAATATTTAACAGCTCCTTCACCGAATAAATAAGCTACACACTTCTCACCGTAATACGACCAGCCTAAAATAGTAGAGTAGGCGAATAATATAATCGCGATACCGAGAATCATACTACCTGCAGTACCAAATACAGATTGGAAGGCTAATGTGGTAGCTTCAACACCAGTTTTTCCTGACTTCCATGCACCTGTAGTAATTAATACAAGTCCTGTAATAGTACATACAATAAACGTATCTAGAAAAGTACCAGTCATTGAAACTAAAGCTTGTTTTGCAGGTGAATCAGTTTTAGCAGCCGCTGCGGCAATAGGCGCACTACCTAAACCAGCTTCGTTCGCAAATACACCGCGCGCCATTCCAATTTGGATAGCAGATGCAACTGTTGCACCGATAAAACCTCCAGCAGCTGCAGTACCAGTAAACGCACCAGAAAAAATAAGTGAAAATGCTTCTGGAATTTGATCGTAGTGATAGAAAATAATAATAAGACCAGCAATGATATAAAAGAAAGCTTTAATAGGAACGATATATCCTGTCACTTTCCCAATTTTTTTAACGCCGCCTAAAATAACAATAGCAATTAAAAAGGACATGAATATACCAGTTAAAGCAGGGGGGAAAGAGAAATTAATTCGCATTGCCTCTGCTACAGAGTTAGATTGCACCATATTACCGATACCGAAAGAAGCAGTTGTACCGAATATAGCAAATAAAACCGCAAGCCATTTCTTACCTAAACCACGTTCTAAATAATACATTGGTCCACCTGAATATTCACCATTTTCATTGCTAACACGGTATTTCACCGCAAGAATTGCTTCGGCATATTTTGTTGCCATACCGAACAAAGCAGTAATCCACATCCAAAAGATTGCACCGGGTCCACCGATTGTCACAGCAGTTGCAACACCGGCTATATTTCCCATACCAATCGTTGCCGCCATAGCTGTCATAAGTGCTTGGAAGTGGCTAATATCTCCAGAGGAAGATGTATCTTCTGATTTTTTAAATGCTAGTTTGTGAGCGTATAATAGTTTACTAAATTGTAAACCTTTTAAACGCACTGTGAGAATGATACCAGTACCAACGAGTAACAACAATGTTGGTAATCCCCACACATAGTGATTGATTTGTTCTAATACTGTACTTACTGTCTCCATCTGTATTCTCCTTTTTTAGAAAAAATAAAAACCACTTCAAGTAAATGAAATGGTCTCTGGAGAAACAAGGGATAGAAAAATAAACCGATACAAATCGGCTTTTTCTTTCGCTTGTCTCTGTCCTTTTACCTGAGAGATTATCCGCTATAGTAGCGGATTTGCTCCTTCGGTGCTCGTTTTCCTCCGCGCTATATAAAGCGAGAGGGAGTCTCTCCAGAGATTCGTCCCCATGCAGTTCTACTTGTAACCAAGACCTGAGAGTTTCAAAGTTGGTTTTACAACTTTTTGCCCCGTCGGTAGATCAATTGATCTTCTCCTGAATGGTTCATCCGAATTATAAAAATTATAAGATCATTGATTGTAAATCAATAAAAACATTATAGACAGACAAAATGTGAATTGCAATCTTTTTTTATTTTAAAATAGTAACCAGTTTTATTTTTTTGCAAGTCTTAATTTAACTTCAACTTCATTTAACGTAGATAAAGCGAGAACAATATGTTGATCCGCAAGTCCTAAAGCATGTTTAGTATTTTCAATTGTTTCATTGGATGGAGTAGAGTTATTTGCTCCGTCTATGATTAAATCTGCTGCGTTTTTCATAAATTTAGAAGCAGTCTTAAATTCAGTTGTGAAATAAATTAGTTGTTCTTGTATTTGTACTTCCGATATATTTTCTTTAATTTTCACAGTGTCTATTTCGTTCATAATTTTTTCGTATTGTTTGGAAATAGCAGTCATTGTGACTAATAGTTTATCTCTGTCTACTGAATCTCCGTTCGTGTTAATTTCTTCCCAGGCAGGCAACCAATCTTTTTCGATTATGTCATTATAATTTGTAGTTAATTCATCAATTTTTGGTTGTAATTTAGTTTTAAAACTTTTTGCATCAACTGTTTCTACGGTAGTTTTTGCGTTATTATTTTTATCTTTAGTTGCGTAGAAAATCGTACAGGTAATAATAAAAATAGAAATAGCTATTGTCCATTTATTAAAAAATAATTTCTTCAACGGGTAATACCTCCAAAAAATCTTTTGATTGTAATATATAACAATAATATTGTTAATGGTAGAGAAAATAGTCTGGAATTGATTTTAATTATATTTTTTCTATACATAAATAATTAATATTAGTAAAATGATGAAAGTTATATGTGAGAAGAGAGGGTTTTTAGTGAAAATGAATAGAAGAAAACTAGTTTCAAATATTTCAACGGCTGTGTTATTAGTTGGTTTATTTACACTTATATATTTAGACAAAGAATCTAAAATTGAAGATTTTCCAGTACCAATGTCAGCAATCCATATTAACGATGATAAGGAAGGGGATTATAAATATATAAGTGTAATACCTATTACAAAGGCCAGTGGATGGGAGAACTTAGGGGAAAACGGGCATACTGTTAGTTTTAAAAAAGGGGAGAGGAATGTAGCTGTAATACATTATCCGGGAGAACTAACGTATTATTTATTTGAGCAAAGGGTGAATAAGGGAGATAAGAAAAAGATGTAATTCGTTATGGAGTACATCTTTTCTTTTGATTCAGAATTATTTGAAATAAAAACGGATAGATGGTTTGATAGATGTAGTGATAAATATGATTCGTTCTATATGTGGATAAGGAACACTAAAGAGATCATAAAATTATTATGTAAACTAAAAGTTGTGAGAGGAAGATAAATTATAGCCTAAGGGGGAATTAAAAATGTTACTAAAAACAATCTATTGTAAAGTGGAAGAAGAGAAAAAAAACTTATTTTCAAAAGCACAAGAAAAATGGCGTGATATACAGCATCTAGATGGATTTCAAGGACAATTTGGTGGATGGAATAAAAATGAGGCATGTGTATTTACTTTATGGGAAGATCGAGGTGCATATCAATCATTTATGAATGGTACTCACGATACCATTTATGTAAATAGTAATCAAGAGGATACGTTTCTTTCATGTGAAATTGAATTGTTTCAAACGTTGTATGATATAACTGAAAAGCCTTTAAATGACGTTGTTACAGAAGGAACATTCGTAAGAGTTGCTATATGTGACGTAAAAGTTGGAAAGGAAAAGTATTTTTTACATAAACAAGAAACGATTTGGAATACAGGAATGGAAAAAGCAAAAGGGATGTTAGCTGGATTTGTTGGGAAGTCTTTAAAAACTGAAAATCGTTACATCGTGTTAACTTATTGGAAAGATGAAATGGCACATCGAAATTATGTAGAAGAGATTTTCCCTGAGTTGTATAAACTAGCTAATATTCATGATGACTTAGAAGATATAAGAGGTAAACAAGCTATATGTAAGGAAGAGTGGCTTGTATATTAAGTGTACAAAACGTGCATAAATGAATGTATAATAAAGATATTTTCTTATAAACGAGTAATTAATAGAAGACGTTATATACCCTTTCATGTTAATATATTTAAGTTATAATAGAAGGCTTACCCTTTTGTATTGTACGGTAGAAGCAGTGTGAGCTTGAAATTTTGTTTAGAAAAGGATGTGCCTAATTTGCGTATCAATAAATTTATTAGTGAAGCTGGAAAAGCGTCTCGACGTGGAGCAGATAAATTAATTAATGAGAGAAGAGTAATTATTAACGGTAAGGTTGCAAAAATCGGTGACCAAGTCAATCCAGGTGATGATGTGCGCGTAAATGGAGAGCAACTTCGTATTGCTCGAGATCACGTATATATTGCTTTAAATAAACCAGTAGGTATTACATGTACGAGTGAAAAAGCTGTAAAAGGTAACATTATCGATTTAGTGAACCATCCTTTACGGATTAGTCATATTGGACGTCTTGATAAAGACTCAGACGGTTTAATATTGTTAACGAATGATGGTGATATCGTTAATGAAATTTTACGTGCTGAAAACAAACATGAGAAAGAATATATCGTTTCAGTAGATAAGCCAATTACACCTGATTTCTTAGAAAAAATGGCAGCTGGTGTGAAAATTTTAGGAACAAAAACGCTCCCTTGTGAGATCACACAGTTATCAAAATATGAGTTCAACATTATTTTAACACAAGGGCTAAATCGCCAAATTCGTCGTATGTGTGAAGCTTTGGGTTATCAAGTATACACGTTAAAACGTACGAGAATTATGAATATCGAATTGAATAATTTACCTGTTGGACAGTGGAGAGATTTATCGAAGAAAGAGAAACGACGTCTATTTTCAGACTTAAATTACGAACCACAAGATTGGTAAAATTGAGAAGGGGAAACCAAGAATCTATTTTTGGTTTCTTTTTTTATTAAATAAAAAAACTTTTTTAAACACTTGCAATAATAAAATGAATAGGATATAGTAAATAACAATTAATGGATGTATTATAAAAGCAAAGAAAAGGACACGAGTTATTTTGCCCGGTTATACAGAGAGGGAAGGAAAGCTGAGAACTTCCTAACGCAGAAAAATAACTTACCACCTTAGAGCTGCACTAGGGAAATTAAGTATCTAGTGCCGTGTAAGCGACGTTATCGCAAAAGAAGCCATTATGTTTTTTGTGATGGGAATCTGGGTGGAACCACGAATATAAGCATATTCGTCCCTAATTTTTAGGGATGAATATGCTTTTTTGCATTCAATTTCATAATAAGCGAAGAAAAGGACACGAGTTATTTTACCCGGTTATACAGAGAGGGAAGGAAAGCTGAGAACTTCCTAACGCAGAAAAATAACTTACCACCTTAGAGCTGCACTGGGGAAATTAAGTATCTAGTGCCGTGTAAACGACGTTACCGTAAAAGAAGCCATTGTATGTTTACGATGGGAATCTGGGTGGAACCACGGGTAAAAGCACACTCGTCCCTATTTTAGGGATGAGTGTGCTTTTTATTATGAAATGGAGAGATGAAAAATGAAAGAACAAATGATTGAAATTAAATTTCCAGATGGTAGTGTTAAAGAATTTGCAAAAGGAACTACTTTAGAAGAAATTGCTGGATCCATTAGTGGTAGTTTGAAAAAGAAAGCAGTAGCGGGGAAAGTAAATAATCAGTTATATGATTTACGCCGAAATATTGAAGAAAATGCGGAAGTAGAAATCGTTACTATAGATTCAAATGAAGGGGTAGAAATTGCAAGACATTCTGCGGCACATATTTTAGCGCAAGCTGTAAAGAGAATGTATGGCAATGTAAACCTTGGTGTAGGACCGGTTATTGAAAATGGATTTTATTATGATATGGACCTTCCAAATAGTGTAAACGTAGAGGATTTACCGAAAATTGAAAAAGAAATGAAAAAGATTATAAATGAAAATGTAAAAATAGAGCGAGTCGAGGTTTCTCGAGAAGAAGCAGCAAAACTGTTTCAAGAAATGAATGATCACCTGAAATTAGAACTGTTAGAAGCAATTCCTAGTGGGGAAAGTGTAACACTATATAAACAAGGTGAATTTGTAGATTTATGTAGAGGACCACACTTACCGTCAACAGGCTATTTGAAAGCATTCCAATTAACTCACGTTTCCGGTGCATATTGGCGAGGTGATAGTAACAATCAAGTGCTTCAGCGTATATATGGCGTTGCGTTCTCTTCTCAAAAAGAATTAGAAGAGTATTTACATTTCGTTGAAGAAGCCGCAAAGAGAAATCATCGTAAGTTAGGTAGTGAGCTAGAGTTATTTATGTTTTCAGAAGAGGCTCCGGGAATGCCATTTTATTTACCGAAAGGCCAGATTATCCGAAATGAATTAGAAGCATTTTTAAGAGAAATTCAAAAAGAGTATAAGTATCAAGAAGTACGTACTCCGTTTATGATGAACCAAGAATTATGGGAGAAATCAGGACACTGGGGACATTACAAGGATAACATGTATTTCTCAGAAGTAGACAATAAAAGCTTTGCATTAAAACCGATGAACTGCCCAGGACATATGCTAATGTTCAAAAATAAATTACATTCTTATCGTGAATTACCAATTCGTATGTGTGAGTTTGGTCAAGTACACCGACACGAATTTAGCGGGGCATTAAACGGATTATTAAGAGTACGTACTTTCTGCCAAGATGATGCTCATTTATTTGTAACTCCAGAACAAATTGAAGATGAAATTAAATCTGTAATGGCGCAAATTGATTACGTTTATAAAACTTTCGGATTCGAATATGAAGTAGAGCTTTCTACTCGTCCAGAAGATTCAATGGGGGATGATAAGTTATGGGAGCAAGCAGAGGCGTCATTAAAAAATGTATTACATTCATTGAATTGTAAATATAGACTAAATAAAGGTGACGGTGCATTTTATGGACCGAAAATAGATTTTCATATTAAAGACGCTTTAAATAGAAGTCATCAGTGCGGAACAATCCAGCTAGATTTCCAAATGCCAGAGAAGTTTGATTTAAGTTATATAGATGAGAAGAATGAAAAGAAAAGACCAGTTGTCATTCACCGAGCAGTTTTAGGATCTTTAGATCGTTTCTTAGCCATATTAATTGAGCACTTTGGAGGTGCGTTCCCGGCATGGGTGGCACCAGTTCAAGTGAAAGTCATTCCAGTTTCGAATGCAGTCCATGTACAATATGCAGATGAAGTTGCAGATAAATTAGAACAAGCTGGTGTTCGTGTAGAACGAGATGTACGGGATGAAAAGTTAGGATATAAAATAAGAGAAGCACAAATGCAAAAAGTTCCTTATATTCTTGTTATTGGGGATAAGGAAATGGAGAACGGAGCTGTAAATGTACGTAAATACGGGGAAGAAAAATCAGAAGTTGTTGAACTAATTGGGTTTGTGGAAAGTATGAAAGAGGAAATAAATAATCGGAAATAAAGTTTAAAAAGAAAACACACCAATTCAAAAGGGTGTGTTTTCTTTTTTACCTTACAAAAATGTAAGGTAAATGTAAGCGAAATCGAAGGAACGAGTTTTAGAAAAGTGAGAATATGAAATAGGAAAAAGGTTTACATAACTCGTGTAACCCTTTCTGATTGAAAAATTAAAAAAATCTTAAGGGTTTACATGAGAAAAAGATAAGAAATATGTGAGAAATTCATTTTATACAAAAGGGATGGAGTGAAAGAGATGTCAACAAATGTAGTTACTGTAGAAAGTGTAGAAAAAACGTATGGGAAAAGAAATGAGAATCAGTCAAAAGCATTAAGGGGTGTGACATTAAGTATTAAAGAAGGGGAATTCGTCGGGATTATGGGTCCTTCTGGCTCTGGAAAAACGACACTACTTAATGTGATAAGTACACTGGATCAAGCGACAGGTGGCAGTGTGACAATAGCTGGCACAAATATTACTTCAATGAAGGGGAATGCTTTATCAGATTTTCGATCTCAAAAATTAGGATTCATTTTTCAAGATTTTAACTTACTAGAAAACTTATCAATTTATGAAAATATTGCTTTACCACTTTCTTTGCAAGGCGTACCTTCAAGCGAGATTACTGGAAAGGTGAATGAGGTTGCGAAAAAATTAGGGATTACTGAAATTTTAACAAAATATCCAACTGCTGTTTCTGGTGGACAAAAGCAAAGAACAGCGGCAGCACGAGCTTTAGTACATAATCCAGCAATCGTATTAGCAGATGAACCGACAGGAGCGCTTGATAGTAAAAATGCAAAAAGCTTATTAGAAGCGATGCAAGATTTACATGAAAATCACAATGTAAGTATTTTAATGGTAACACACGATGCATTTAGTGCGAGTTATTGTGAACGTATTTTATTTATTCAAGACGGCCTTCTATACAAAGAGTTAAAGCGTCAAGGAACACGAGAAAATTTCTATCAAGACATTTTAGGTGTGCTCGCTCATATGGGCTCAGCTGCTGAGTCTAAATAGGGGGGCGAGACTATGTTATTTAAATTATCACGTCATAGTATGAAAAAAATGTTAAAAGATTATATGGTTTTACTTATTGGTCTCGTTATTAGTATTAGTATTTTCTACATGTTCCAAACGATGGCGATGAATAGTGAATTCACGAAGGATAATAGTCTTATTAGTAGTATTAGACTCGTATTTTGGGTAGGGGCAATACTATTATCTTTCATTACTGTATTTTATATTATATATGCTAATTCTTTCTTGCTCACATTAAGAAGAAAAGAACTCGGTATGTATATGATGCTCGGTGCGAAAAAGAAAAAAGTAGCGCAATTATTATTTATTGAAACATTCGGTATGGGTATTGTCAGTATTATTATCGGGATTTTAGTAGGGATGTTACTTGCAAGTGTAGCAGGAAACTTTTTAATGAATGGTATGGAAATTTCAGCGAAAGGTAGTTACTCATCTGTATATACACCAGCAATCTTAGTTACAGCTATTTTCTTCTTAATACTATTTTTTATTACTGGTTTAATGAATAGCATCCGGTTATTACGCAAAACAGAACTAGAGTTAATTCGTGAAGATGAAACACTAGATGAAGTGAAGAAAAGTAAAACTCGTATTATTATAATGACAGTACTCGGTATATTGCTAGTAAGTACAGGATACTACTTTATGGTAAATATAAAAACATTTGCCGAACTTGGTTTTATAATAGCGACAATCGTTACAACACTTGGAACATATTTTATCTTTAGTTCATTGCTCCCGTTTTTTGTGATGAAAATTAAAGGGAATAAAAAACGAAATGAAACGGGCTTAAATAGTTTTACATATGCCCAGCTACGTTTTCGCGTAAATAGTTTATCGAGAGTATTAGGTACGGTAGCGATGTTAATTGCATTAGGTGCAGGAGCAATGACGGCAGGTATGGCGTTTCAAAAAAATGTCGGCATTATGACAGACTTTTCTCGTGTATATGATGTTGTAATTCATGATCCAAATGAACAGGATAATGTGGCCTTGAAAGAAATGAAAATTGTTGAAGAAAGTAAGTACAAGTATAAAGTAGATGGAGAAGCGGTTTATTATTTACGTAACGACTTAACTGCGAAACCACCACTTGTTTCCGATCACTTTGATACAAAAACTTTAAAAGAGCCTGCTCGTAAACGTGTGGCTGAATCTTTAACTGAACCTGTATATTCTGCTTTGGAAGCTCCCGAAGCAGCGAATAAGCTGCCTCGTATGCCAAAAGATTGGGAAGATGCAGTTGTAAGAGAAATACAAATTACACATAATCAATTTAACGGAAAACCTGTAAGAATTGCTGATGAAGAACACTACAAAGCAGTTCAAGGAACGGAACATAGTGTAACATTAGCAATAGTAGATGATATGAAAAAATATAAACCATTGTTGCTCGATATAGATAAGAGGCAAAAAGAATTAATTGAAACAACAACAGGTACAAAAGTAGAACTATATACAAAAATGACAATTTATCAGTTTATGAACAGTTTCATGAGTGGAACAATGTTTATGGGATTTTTCCTTGGAATTGCCTTTTTAGCAATGATGGCAAGTTCGCTAATGTTCAAAATATTAACAGGTGCTTCTCGTGATGTACGCCGTTATGAAATGTTACGAAAAATCGGTGTGAGACGTAGTATGTTAACGAAAAGTATTTATAAAGAAATTTCATATTTATTTATCTTCCCAGCGATTATTGGAATTTCCCACGTGTTAGTAGGGCTTAACTTATTCAGCTTTATACTAGTTGACCCGTTTGTAAAGGTGTGGGTGCCGATAGGGATTTTCTTAGTCATTTATTTCATCTATTACTGGATTACTGTCCAACTTTATAAAGGTATGGTAATGCCGAAAGAAGAAGTAGCGAAATAATTTAAGAAAAGAGTCCTTGTTTAGAAAACAAGGGCTCTTTTCTATATTTGTAATACATTGTGATTGAGTCTTTCTATGAATTGTATATTGAAAATTAAGGAAATATTAAGAGTTTATATAGCGGAAAGTTAAGAAGTGTATGGGATATTAAGAATATGCAAAAGATCAAGGTGAAATTGCAGAGCGAAATTGTCATATATTCATATTATTTTGAGGGAGTTTTACAGAATTAAATTGATGTTTTTATAAATTGTAAAGAAAGGAGACTACTTATGAAGAAGATAAAAAAATTAATAAAACTTATTGGTGCCATCACTACGCTATTATTAATCGTAGCACTAATATTTCCTACATGGACCTCGCAAATAAAAGGGAAGAATAGTATAAGTACATTAGAGCAAGTAGAGATAAATGGAAGTGGTCATGAAATTATGATACGCGGAAAAGATAAGAACAATCCGGTTATTATTTTTGTACATGGTGGACCAGGTACTTCAGAAATACCATATGCTCAAAAATACCAAAACTTATTGGAAGAGAAATTCACAGTTGTTAATTATGATCAAAGAGCGAGCGGGAAGTCGTATCATTTCTTTGAAGACTATTCGAATCTTACATCAGATCTTCTTGTAGAAGATGTATTAGCTATGACAGATTATGTTTCAAAACGTCTTGGTAAAGAAAAAGTAATATTGGTTGGTCATTCTTACGGTACATATATTGGGATGCAAGCTGCCAATAAAGCTCCTGAAAAATATGAAGCATATGTTGGCATAGGGCAGATGAGTGATACAGTAGAAAGTGAAATGGATAGTCTAAACTATGTGATTGAACAGGCACAAAATGCTGGGAATACAGATGAGGTTTCCTATTTAAATGGGTTGACTGAAAAAATTAAAAATGGTGATACATACACTCCGAGAAATTATGTTGCGAAATATGGTGGAACATCAAGACTTATTGAAAATCCAGATGGTGATAACATCGGAATGTTACTCAGTAATGAATATAACTTGTTAGACGTAATTCGTTATAATGTTGGATTATCACATTCTCAAACTGTCTTATTAGAAAAGGATTTAAAGAGTCCATTGCCTACTAAGGTGACTAAAATGAAGCTACCGCTTTATTTCCTTATGGGGACATATGACTATAACACTTCATTTCAGGCAGCAAAAACATATTTTGATACGATTGAAGCAGAACAAAAAGAATTTATTACTTTTGAGAAATCAGCTCATTATCCACAATTTGAAGAGAAAGAAAAATTTTACAAGTGGATGTGCGATACATTTGTAAAATAAATAAAGTGTATCTGAACTTTAGAGAATTAATATAGTTAGCGAGACGTATCAAGATTTTTGATGCATGGTATTAACTGAAGCGAAGTTATATAAAAAGACTCTTGTATAAATGACAAGAGTCTTTTTATAATGTTCTCGATACAGAAGGAAAAGATTGGATAATAGTCGAAAAATATAATATAACTTCCAAGAAATGACTAGATTAATAAAATTTTGTCGAGAGAAAGGATACGAAGTATGAAAGAAATGCTACAGTTATTTCGCAACAAAGTGTATGCACGTTTTTTTCTAGCAAATATTTTAGAGCGACTCGGTTCTATGATTGCTGGAGTTTCTTTAATGTTTTATTTGCTAGATCAATACGGAAAACAACCAGTTTACGCAACGATGACACAAATTATGATGGCATTACCTGCATTAATCTTTTTTCTATTAGTAGGGACAGTAGTGGATCGTTTTGATAGACAGCGTATATGCACGGTAAGTAACATATGTTGTTCGCTCTGTAATATCGGAATTCTAATTTCGCTTTATTACGGGATGATTATACTAGTCTTTATATTTTTATTTTTGGAAAATGCATGTATACAATTTTTCTCTCCATCAGAACAGTCGATGATACAGGGAGTAGTTGAATCCGACCAATACGGTGCAGCAGCAGGTGTGAATCAAATGGTGAATAGTTTGTATGCTTTGTTTGGTGTAGGAATTGCAACGATGGTGTACTGGACTTTTGGAATATACGGGAGTATTTTAGTAAATACGCTCACTTTTATTATGAGTGGTATTTTGATTCAAACGATCTCCATTCCAGAAAAAGTGCGTTTGCCAAACGGTAGAACAAAATGGAAAGAAGTTAATTTGAAAATGTTAATAACAGAGTTTCAAGAAGGGATCAAGTATATATATCAAAATGACACTTTAAAAAAATTACTTTTAGGATTTATCGTATTTGGACTATTAAATGGTATTTTAAGCGTATCCACAACTTACATATTAAAATATAAATTAGCACCTGCAACGTATGAAAGTTTAGCGATGGTGGGTGGTGTAGTTGGAGGGATTTCATTACTAATTGGAAGTATAGTAGCAACAAGTGTAGGGAAGAAATATGCACCAAAGCCTATTATTGTCTTTGGTATGGCAGGCTCAGGGGTCTTTTTCGGTATGTGTTACTTTGTAAACCACGTATGGTCTTTTTATGTATGTATCGCTTTTGCGACTTTCTTTTTACCATTTATTAATGTTGCAATTATGGGCTGGATGTATGAAATTGTGGAAGAATCATTCATGGGACGTGTTCAAAGTTTACTTAGTCCATTAACGACAGGATTCCAGCTGTTATCTCTCGGTGCGATAGCAATGTTGTTCCCGAAATGGATTCGTGCAGATACGTTGTTTATTATTTTATTTGTTTTATTGTTTTTTGTTACGTGTTTATATCAAACCATTTTACCTAGTGGGAAGAAACGGGTGCAAAGTATAGCTGAAGAGATATAATAAATGTGGTTTTTGATTTCTGAATATTCTATCGGATGGTAAGGAGAAATCGTTATGTTGATGCGAATTGCTAAATGGTGTGGGGTTACTTGTTTACAATTAGTAGCTTCCATTTTATGTATAATCTGTCTAGGCGCGCTACCGCGTTTATTTAAGGGATTGCAAATTGATTTAATCGGTTTTTGGAACACGATTGTCTTTCTTGGAGGGAAGATACTTCAACCGGGTGAAATTACATATGGATTTCGAGACTCAAGAAAATTATTTCCGCAAATATGGATTCATTATTTTGAAACGATGATTGTATTTCTATCAGCGTTTTTACTATCTTTGCTTATAGCGTATATACTTGTTGTTTGGGTATTGCAGCGTTCTCATATGAAACAAAAAATGTGGAACGGAGTTTTTCTTACGCTTGAGAGTATACCGGATATTTTACTTATTTTATTATCGCAACTTCTTGTCGTAATTATGTTTCAAAAAACAGGGTTTATGCCGGTCAAACTGGCTGGATTAGGGGAAGAAAGGATACGTTTGTTACCAATTATATGTCTTACAATACCAACAACATTATTGTTTATTAAACTGTTGTTATTACGGTTTAAAGAAGAATTAGAGAAAGATTATAGTTTGTTTGCCAAGAGTAAAGGGCTAAGCTTACGGCATATTTTGACACATCATATTTCAAGAAATGTTTTATTAACGACAATTTATTACGCGAAAACAAATATTTTATTTATGCTTTCTAATTTATATATTATTGAATGGATATTTAATACATATGGTATGTTTGTTTTTGTAAAAGAAAATTCTAAATTAGAAATATTTACAGTGAGTCTAGTAATATTATATGTACCGCTTTTTATACTATTTCGTATATTACATACGCTTTTACAAAATGTTATAAAGGAGCGTGTGTAACATGTGGCAAGTTGTAAAAAGAGATGTGAGATTTTGGATAGGTATTACTTTTTTGAGTGTACTAATGATTATTAGTATTGGATATACGGTGTTTTTTGATGGGAATATTCGTGAACTTACGATGATGTATAACGAAAAAGGGGAACTAGAGGCAGCCCCATTTTCGCCATCAAGTAAATTTTGGTTTGGAAGTGATGTGAAAGGACGTGACCTTGTTCAATTAATCATAGAAGGCGCGAAATGGACAGTTGGAGCAAGTATAATTATAGCGATTTTACGAGTTATAGTTGGCGGGGGAATTGGTTTACTTCTTGGTATGTATGGTAAACGTTCTTTTCCAGTTATTTCATCCTTTTTTGATCCTTTTAGTATTGTACCGATGGTTATGATTTCTTATTTTATGTTAAATGAAGTTTTAACGTTTGATAGTGGAGCAGAAGTTGTGCCGTTGTATTTGCGTGTGGCATTTCAAATTATAGTTCTTGTATGTCTTGCTGTACCAACGGTTATGTTGTATGTAGCGCAAGAAGTAAAGCGTATTAAGAAAGAAGAATTTATGTTGGCAGCTACTGTGCTCGGCGGAAGTAAGTGGCATAGGTTGAAGCGCCATATATGGCCGCATATGTTACCATCATTTCTTTTATTAGTAGCGCAACAATTTGTGAGTACTTTATTGCTTCTTTTACACCTTGGTTTGTTGCAATTATTTTTTGGTGGAACAATAACCTTCAGTGGAATGGACCCAGATAGTGTAACAAAAGAATGGACGGGTCTAATTGGTCAAAACTTCCGCCACTTAACGACTCATACATGGATTGTACTTATACCGATTGCTTTTTATAGTATGACAATTCTTGCGGGAAATCTAGTAAGTAATAGTATGCAAGATGCGATTAAATTAGGAAATGTAAAAATACCTAAGAGCAAGGATAAAGAAGTAAAGGAAGAAAAACGAGTACAAACTAATGTGAATGATTTTTCTTTTTATAGAGAGATACAAAAATAAAAAAGATAGCTGAAGACATATCGTTTTCAGCTATCTTTTTTTGTTTATAGTGGTGGTAAATCAATCTTACCTTCTTCAAATAATTCTTTTATCATATGCTTCGTATAACCAGCGGCCTGACCAAAGGTGATTTTTGCTGGCATTGGTGCTTCATTTGCATCTACAACTACATCAATAATACACGGTCTATTTTGTTTTACCGCATTTTCGAAAGCAGGAAGTAGTTCATCTACATTCTCAACACGGTATCCAATACCTCCGCATGCCTCTGCGTATTTTGCAAAATCAGGGTTTGTTAAGTCTGTACCAAATTCGATATTCCCCATAACTTCTTGTTCGAATTTAATCATGGCGATTTTATTATTATTTAAAACGACGACAACGATTGGCAGTTTATATTTAACAGCTGTTACGAAATCGTTCATTGTCATTCCGAAACCACCATCACCACAAACAGCAAATACTTGTTTATCTGGGAAAGCAATTTTTCCAGCAAGGGCACCAGGTAAACCGCAGCCAAGTGTTGCGAGCCAGCTAGAAATAATAAATTGCTGATTTGTCATACGGAAGTGCCTTGCTGTCCAAACGGTTACATTTCCGACATCGACTGATAATATTGCATCATCATGAGCTACTTGTTGCAGTGCATGCATAACGCGTTGTGGTTTAATTGGAGTAGAAGTATCGACTTCTTGATCGTGTAATTTTTCTTCCCATTTTTTCATCATTTCTTGATGATGCTCTAAGAAGGAATGGTCCTCGTGTTTTTCTGCATTTTCAATTAACCATTTTAATGTTTTATCAGCATCACCAGCTAAGCCGATATCTGTAACGTAACGTTTTCCGATTTGGGCAGGATCAGTATCGATATGGATTGTTTTTGCTTTTTCGGGTAAGAAACCGGTGAACGGATAAGAAGTACCAACCATAATTAAAGTATCTGCATGTTTCATTGCATCATAAGAAGGTTTTGTTCCAATTAATCCTAATCCACCGATACAAAGTGGATGTTCGTCAGGGATAATTCCTTTAGCTGGTAATGTAAGTACAATTGGAGCACCAATGTGTTCTGCGAAAGTAAGTAAAGATTCTCTCGCATGTTTTGCACCTTTTCCAGCTAAAATAACTGGCTTTTTCGCTTCATTTATTGCGAGTTTTGCAGCGTGTAAATCTTCTTCTTGCGGAAATAACTCAGGTAATGTAAAAGAAGTATTTGTAACACGAGCACCACTTTTTACTTCGAATTTCGGAACATCATCTGGAATTGTAAGAACGGATACCCCTTTTTTCGTATAAGCCATTCGAATCGCTTGATTCACGACAGCTGGTAGCTGTTCTGCTGACATAATGCGCTGGTTATAAACCGCGACATCATCGAACAATCTTTCTAAGTTTACTTCTTGGAAAAAATCCGTCCCGAGTAAATCGGTTTCTACTTGACCTGAAATTGCTAGAACAGGTGCTTTATCGAGTTTGGCATCATATAAACCATTTAATAAATGAATAGCACCGGGCCCTGCGATTGCCATACAAACGCCAAGTTTTCCTGTTAACTTAGCATAGGCAGCTGCTGCTAGTGCACCAGCTTCTTCATGGCGAACTTGAATGAATTTAATTTTATCTTGTTTTTTTCTTAAAGCTTCAATGATAGAGTTGATAGAATCTCCAGGCATTCCGTATATGTGTTCTACTCCCCAGTCAATTAATAGGTCAACTAGTGCTTCACCGGCTGTTTTCTCAAACATAATTTTTTCCTCCTTATAATAGGTAGTTACTATTATGTTTTGGAGAAAAAGGAAAAATATACAAATGATAAAATATATTAGTTTTAATGGTGACCAGTAAATAGTGTAAATACTGTTATAAGTAAAAATCCACTAGTAGCCCACGTAAGAAATGAAAGGAAAGAGAGCTGTTTCTTTGCCTTCCAAAGCATTTCATGAATTGTAACATAGCCAAGTGAACCGATAGCGCTCCCCATAATGAGTCCTTGTAAATGTAGGGCTTTTCCTTCCATCAAAATGCCAAAAACAGTACCGGTACCGAGGATAAGGGAAAGTAATAAAGTTGTTAATAAAAAGGAAATATATTTATGTTTTGTAAAGAGGAAGGGGATAATTAAAGCTAATCCTTCAGGAATATGGTGAATTACAATCGCAAGTAAGAAAGGAATGGCAGAATCATTATGATTTATAAATGCTGTACCTAATGCAAAGCCGCTCGGCAAATTATGAATAAATATAGCAAAAGAAAGAAAAAGGAAAGTTTGCCATGCTTGTTGATCTTTTTTATGTATCATTGGATGATGACAATAGTTATCTAATAGGCCCATAACTAAAATACCGATAGCTATACCGAGTATAGGGCCGATTATTTCATAGCTTGCAAATGTTTCAGGAATAATTTCAAGGGATAAAAGCCCAAGCAAAATTCCGCCACATAATGCATATAAACGATGCATTTTTTCCTCAATTAGCTGGCGCGTAGCAATGCCGACAGCACCGCCTAATAGTAATCCACCGAATGAAAAAAATGTAACTATCATAGGAATCCATAATCGTTCCATCGTATCACACTCCAATTCTTCCACTTATTTTTAGCTTACGAAAAGGAAAGTTAGATTAGTCCAAGTAATTGTGTTTGATTATAGAGAAAAAACTAATAATTCGTTATAATTTATATATTAAATTTAAGTGGAAATATGAAATGGGGAATAAGTTTGTATACAAAATGGAGTCTATCTGAATATGAAAATCCAAAACGATATGATATAGAAAATAAAAGTTTGTCAGATTTTCCGTTATTACTATCATGGGCACAAAAACTAAGTATACAAAATGAATGGATTCTAGATATTGCCTGCGGAACAGGAAGGGTTACAATTCCATTTATAGAAAACGGATATAAAATGATCGGTGTAGATATACATGAAGGTATGCTTGCTGAAGCGAAGAGAAAATCTGCGGAGTGTAAAAAAGTAAAATGGCTACAACAAGATTGCTTACAATTAAAGATTGAAGAAACGATTCCGTTCGCATTTATCCCGCGTTAACGGACAGTAAAACTCCCACCTCAAAATTCAGTTGGAGCAAAGAAGTTAGGTGGGAGATCAACTGTCCGTAAACGTCCGATTGGTTCAACTAATAATCAGTGGGGGATGAACAAAACCCCCACTGATTAAAGTTTCACTTTATGGTTGGCCACGGATTTCAGCATTTTCTTACGAATACTGATCAAAATAATTTATTAACATCTATCCATCATGTGTTAGCTAATAATGGTATATTTATATTCGATACACGTTTTCCTTCAAAAGAAGAATTAATACAACCATCTACAGAAGAATATTGGACAACTATTCGTGATGAAATGGGAAGGAAATGTAATTTATATACTGAAATGACATACGATTCAATTCAGCAAATACAGCACTACATAATAACAAGAAGATTTTATGAGGATGATGGGCAAGTAGAGGAACTGAAAACAACGATTGATCTGCGCTATACATATCCGCAGGAGTTAGAAAGATTATTAGCAGCGAATGGTTTTGAATTATTACATATATTTAATGATTGGGAAGGAAATGAGTTAGGGGAAGACTGCTATTCTATGGTAGTAGTTTGCCGGAAGAAAAAATAGTGTCATTTCATGCTATGTGCTGGATGAAGGTTTTACAGATAATAATTGAAAAGAATAGTAGTAAATGGAGGAACTAATTATGCAACAAATTAAAAAAATAGGAAACTCATTTTGGTATATGACACCTGTTTCAGAAACAGATAGACCTATATTAGGAATGGTCGTTGGACAAGAAAAAACTTTAATGATTGATGCAGGGAATTCAGAAGAACATGCACAATTATTTCTAGAAATGCTAAAAGAACAGAATGTATCAAGTCCTGATTTCGTAGCATTAACGCATTGGCACTGGGATCATATTTTTGGATTGCCTGTACTACAAAATGCATTAACTATTGCGCATGCTGAAACGAAAAAAGAAATGCAATCACTAGTATCTTATGAATGGACAGATGAAGCGTTGGACGCACGCGTAAAAGAGGGTACTGAAATTGCATTTTGTGCAGATTGCATCAAGAAAGAGTTTGAAGAAAAAGCGAGGAATATTAAAATCATTCCTCCAACCTTAACGTTCCAGAATCAAATTGAATTAGACCTTGGTGAAGTGACATGCGTGTTAAAACATGTCGGCGGAGATCATGCGCATGATTCAGTTGTTATTTACGTGAAAGAAGAAAAGATATTATTTTTAGGAGACTGTATATATGCAGATATCTTTTCTTCAAAATGGAACTATACGACGAAACGAACGTTTAAATTAATCGAAGAGTTGGAGGCATTTGATGCTGAAACCTATATTCTTTCTCATGGGACAGCTATAAGTCGGGCTGAGTTTTTACAAGAAATGCATTTGTTAAAAACAGTGGGAACTTATACAGAAATTCATAAAGGCGATGAAGAGAGAATAAAGGCAGCGTATAAACTAGACATAGATAGAGAATTAAATGAAGATGAATTAGAAACAATAACGTTTTTTGTAAATGGTTATGAAATGGATAATCAGTAAGATACTACATGAATCAAATATAATTAAACTGCACAAAAAGAGTATTGAAATTTAATTCAATACTCTTTTTAATAGTTAAATATGTAGTTTCAACCAAATGCTAATTAGAGGGTTACATCGTTTGAAGTGATGCCATTCTATTTATTTTTCGTATAGATAAGTTTTCAAAATGAAGCTTTCTTCGCTAATTCAGTTATATAGTTAAAAAATCCATTGTGGTTTACATCATAAACGACATTTACAGGTCGCCCGCCATCAAATTCTACTGTACGTCCTTGGCTAGGTCCATATGTATGAACAATACTATAAATTGTTTGTAATTTGGCAAGGTCAGACTTCCCGATAAAGGCAGCAGTTAATACATCCCACAAATAGTAAGTAGAGTTCGTTGAGAAATGAACGAGAGGAGGGACCATTGCATAGCATTGACCAAGGAAATCAATACCAATATATTTTCTCTCTTTTGCCCAACGTTCACGTATGTCTATAGTTAATGGGACTTGGTTTGTACTTTCTAGTGTCACTAAGTCAATTTTAATTTTTGATTCCCAAACACGAGCTACTGCTTCAGGGTCCCAAAACGAATTCCACTCAGCTGTTCCATCATGTTCGGGTTCACGAACATTGCCGGCAGTACGAAATGTTCCTCCCATCCAAACAAGGCGCTCAATTTTTTCTTCGATTACAGGTGCTTCATATAGTGCACGGGCTAAATCGGTAAGCGGACCTGTAAATAATAAAGTTGTTTTCTCTTCAGTTTGTAGTAGGGTTTCAATTAAGTGGTGATGTGCAGGTTTTGCCGCTATAGGTGTTACAACTTTTCCAGACTCATTTAAAATTGGTAAAGCATCTACATAAAATGCATGCATCCGCCAGTCTTTTGGAAATGGATTTTTCGCACGGGAATTTGATGCAGCTACTTCAATATTTCCATTGCCGAAGCGATCAATAATTTTGCGACTTGCAGACATTGCTGGTTCTAAATAGCAATCTGCAGGGATAACGGAAACACCTGTAAGCTTGACATTATCCATCTGGAGTAATAAAAATAGTGAAATTAAATCATCTACACCACCATCATGATTGAAGTACACTTTTTGCATCATTGTAATCTCCATCCTATATAATTTAGTAAGGAATTAAATATGAATTGCAGAAAAATCATCAATAATTTCCACCACTTTAATTTTCCCATTAATCAGTAACTCAGGAAGTTCATTACTAACGTTTCCTTTCCAATACTCTCTAGCTTGTTCAATTTTTTTGGAGAAAGGAATACCGTCTTCTTTCGGTAAAAGGTTACCGTCACCTTCAAAACAATGTCCAATCACTCGTAGTTTAACAATCTGCAACACTTCTCGATTGTAAGAATCAAATAATGTTTTCCATTTTAAAGCATTTTCATAGCTCTTTGCAGCATATAAACAAGATAATCTTGAAGGGTATTCAGGGAATTCTTGTAGCCTTACCATTTCTACAATCGTTTCTCTAACCGCTCTAATTGTTTGATCCATATAATTCATAACTACTTTAGCGTTCTCATTCTTTATAAGTAATCCTTCATTTGTATAATGTTCTTTTAAAATTTGCATAGTATCTTGACCGTTAGAATTTAAATGTTCTCTTTCAAAAAAGAAATGAAAGAGGGTATTCGTTTGATTTTTTTCGAAATGAATGATTTGTCCCATCTTCATTTTTTTCCTTGTTACGATGTGATATGCGTAAAACTCTTGTTTATCCATGGTTATCCTCCTAGTAGTAACTATCAGGTATTACAAAGTTAAATTTAATAATTCAACATTGAGATATATAAAACCTTTATAAATAAAAATAAGGATTTGAGTAGAAAGTAAAGCAACCATATGATAACGCTTTAAATTTGTTCACAAAATGTTCACTTACGAAGAGGTTTCCACAATCGATATAATGACAAAGACTTAAACAGAAAGGATGATAGAAATTGCCAACAACAAGAAAGGAAAACCTCCAGTTTGGTATGATGATGTGCCTTGGGATGGTTATTGTAATGACGTTTTATAATTTATTCATGAATGGAACGGGGGGACCAATTCATATTAAGGAGATCGCATTAGAACTAGTAATTGGATTCATTATTGCACTGTTAATTGAAATATGTATCGTTGGACCTTGTGCGAAAAAACTTGTATTCGCGTTACCGTTTGACAAATCGAAAAAAGTAAATATGATTATTGCGATGGCGACAGCTATGGTAATTGGAATGGTTTTCTTTATGTCTTTTTACGGAATGGCTATGATGTATTTACATGGTGGACTACAAGGAGACTCGTGTATTTCGATGTATTTTTCAATTTTTATTAAAAATTTCATTATGGCGTATCCATTACAATTAATTATTATGGGGCCACTTGTGCGATTCATATTTGTAAAGTATGTTTTGAAGAAGAAATCTGTTAATGTAGCGTAGTCATTATTATTAAAATTATATATATTAATGAACAAAAAACACACCTCAATTATTTTGATGTGTGTTTTTTGTTCATTCGCAGTTATTTTCATACTGATGTGACATTTGTCCTTTTGCCTTTATAGGATTATAGCGTTTAATTAAGTCAGAAATAGAAGATTAGGAGATGATTTTTTGAAAGGTATTGTATTTGCTGTTTTAGCTGGCGTATTTATTACACTTCAAGGCACATTTAATGCGAAACTTAGTTCACATATTGGTATATGGTCGACGAGTATTATTACGCATTTTATTGGATTCCTTATTGCAACAACAATATTTTTGTTAAAGAAAGAAGAGAAAATAGCGGATTTGAAGAATGTGAAAAAAATATATTTAGTAGCTGGTGCACTTGGCGGGTTAATTATTTATGCAGAAACAGTAGCGATACATTCAATGGGGGTTACTTTAACAGCTGGAACACTTATGGTTGCGCAATTGTTAACAGCAACTTTTATTGAGATGAAAGGATTATTTCAAATGAAAAAGATACAGATGGAGAGATATCATATTGTGGGAACAATAGTAATGATTTTAGGTATCGTTGTATTTAATATGTAAATGAAAGAAGGAAATGAAAGTGGAGAATAAATCAGATTTAATTACACATTATTTAGAAATTAATAAAATGCTTGAAATTTTTTCAGAAATAGATACAGCTTATTTTCAAGTGAATTATTTTGAAAAAGGCGAGCTTCTTTGCAATATAGATGACGAAATGGATCATTTATTTTTTGTTGTTAAAGGTAAAGTAAAAGTTTATACGATTACACCAGAGGGAAAGAAACTGATCCTTCGTTTTATCAATCCATTGGCGGTTGTTGGTGATATTGAATTCATACAAAATAGCAAAGCGCATAATGCTGTTGAAACGTGTTCAGAGGTTATAGCAATCTCCATTTCTCATACGATTATTAGAAACAAGTTATTACATGATCCTATATTTATGAACTTCTTACTTGCAAACATTGCGAACACATTAAAAATATCGACACGTTTTACAGCTCTTAATTTACTTTATCCGGTAGAAGTACGTGTAGCTAGTTATTTACTTTCTATTTCCACTGATAGTAACGGAAATATGTATAAAGAAGATTTGGATGCGACTTCTGTATCAAGTATTGCGGATTTTATAGGAGTAAGTTATAGGCACGTAATTCGGGTGTTACAAAAATTTTATAAAGAGAAATTAATTGAAAAGAACAATGGAGTTATTGTAATTAAAGATTTTTTGAGAATGAAGGAAATTGCTAAAAATAATATATATGAGCAATGAAAAGGGGAGAGGGAGTATGATTGGATTTAGTTTAGCTATAGTAGCAGGTGTATTCATTAGCTTGCAATCTGTTTTTAATGCAAAGGTAAATGAAAGTGTAGGACAGTGGTTAACAACTTCATGTGTTCTTGGAATAGGTCTCATAAGTTCTATTCTATTTTATATCATTACAGAAAACAGTATTAGCATTAAAGTGTATACTACAAATTATTTGTTTTATGTAAGTGGATTGTTTGGCATTGGGTTAATTATTTGTATAATGGGTGCAATAAAGAGTTTAGGTCCAGCGTATACGGTGCTCATTAGTCTTATTACTCAATTAGTTGTTGCATTATGTATTGATACATTCGGATTATTTGGAATAGAGAGCATTCCATTACAAATTAATAAATTAGTTGGGATAGGTCTATTAATTATGGGGATAGGGATTTTTAAAAATCTATTTTCGAGTAAAAAAGCTATTCTTATAAAGGAGGGTAAGAAGTAGTGAATATATTTTTGTGAAGAGTTTACATCTATACAATACAATTATAAGTCAGTAACTAAAGCGGTTGAAAAATAAGTGAAGAAGACCTTGAAAACTTAAGGTCTCCTTTACTTATTTTCTATTGAACCGCACATGAACAAACTTCAACATCTTTATTAAGTTTACAATTCGCATCATAATGCGCGTACTACCATCCCAATCTTTATTTGTAGGTATATTTTTAAAGAAAGGAGAGCAGCTTAATACTTTTATGTTTGAAGACCATTTTTCTAGTGTCTTTGGATTATTTATATAAAAATACATTAGGGCGCCATTATTACCTGATTTTTTGACTGTAGCATTTGAAAGATTCAGTGCGAATTTTGATTCAGCGTCAAAGTATAATTCGCCTCCAAGGAAACGTTTTGACATAGCGACTATGATTTTCTTCAAATCCTCTTCTTTAAAGTAATAAAACACGCCAGCTGATATAAAAAGAATACCGTCGTTTGGATTATATTTTATATCGTCAAACCAAGAAGTATCAAAAAATGATTTAGCGACGCTCATGTTTCTTGGTGTATCTTCAATTAATGTTTTTCGAAATGAAATAGCATCGGGCAAATCAAGATTATACCAATGTATCGTACCATTATCAATTCTAGAAAAAGTAGTGTCTAGTCCAGAACCGATATTTACAATAGTAGCATTTGGATGTTTTATAATGAATTTTTTTATCGTATCATCAATTTTTCGTGCGCGAGTAATGTATGTGATACATCCGTATTCACCAAATGTATTTGCTATTGTTGAGAAGTCAAAATCACATTCTTTAATAATACGAATAGCCTCTGGATCATCTAAAATATCTTTATTGCTCTCACTGCCATACGCCCGTCCCCAAAGAGGAATAAGCATCGTACCTTGTACTGAATGTATATCTATTTCTTTAACCATGAAACATCCTCCGTGTAATGAAAAATTATTTGTATTTTTAATCGTTATTTAGCATTTTTGAGAGCATTTTATTTGTTTTATACAATCCGTAAGTTAAATCACGTTGATCTTCTTCGCTTAGTTTCTCAAGATTATGAGTGAAATTATTATATATTTGTTTCCATCTCTCATAATGTACCTTTTCAGCTTTTTCTGTCAGAGAAATGAGTACAGCTCTTTTGTCTACCGTATCTTGTTTTTTTATAATATATCCGTTTAGTTCTAAATTACGAACTGTTACGCTTAATTGTTGTTTAGGGATGTTTAAATAACTAGCAATCATTTTTAAATTTACATGCACCTTTTGTTGTGCGATATATTCCACTACGTGTTGCTCTATATGTGTAAATTCAGATGATTTTTCCGATAATAATTTGAAAGTACCTGACATATTTAATAACAAATTCATGTATTCGTTTAATAATTCGTTTTGGGTCATCATTTTCGCTTCCTTTATGCATTTAGTAATTATTTTATTACTATTTTAATGGTAAATCAAATGATTTAATCTATTATAGTAAATTAATGTTTACTATATTTTTTTAAGGAAATTATATGAATTGAAATAGAAGAGTATGAGAGATGTTTTTAGGAGAGGAGAGTATGACTGGAAAGGAAATATTACTAAATACAAATAAGTAATGCATGCAATGTCTTTTTCAGTTATTATGTTGTAAATAATTTTATGTTAAAATCTTTTACATAATGAAATAAAGGGGTAGTATTCTATGGGTTATTTCTCAAACAGTTTATTAGTTTTGTTTGTCCTGATCGTCTGTAGTTGTATGATTTTTGGTTAATAATATAATGATAGATTTATATAAAAGAAGTTAACTGAGGTGAAGTTAACTTCTTTTTATTTTATGATAAGAAGGAATTATATTGTTCTTATGGAAGTTTGTTTAAGTTAATTTCATATTAAGGCTAATTTTATACAGTACAAACGAGAAAATAAGGAGTATTCACATGAATAATAGTATAAATTACACAATGGAACACCCGACAGATTTCAATGGATTATTAGCGTTATATGAATCTTTAGGATGGAATTCGCTTCAATTAACGGTTAACGAGTTAGAACAAATGTGTAAACAAAGTTGGTATGCAATGTATGCTTTTGATGATAAGAAATTAGTAGGGATGGGGCGTATTATATCAGATGGTGTAATTACGGGTGTTATTTGTGGTGTTTGTGTATTACCAGAGTATCAGTCCATAGGTATCGGAAAAGAAATAGTAAAGCGATTAGTCCGGCACTGTGAACAAAACAAGGTTATTCCCCAACTTATGTGTGTGGAAAAATTGCAATCTTATTATGAATCTATAGGATTTGACGCATTTTCTGTTGGAATGACAAAACATATAATAAGATAGTGTGGCTTCTTCTTTTTGGTTTATTTATATATTTTTTAATAAAAGAGCATGTTTGAAAAAATTCAAACATGCTCTTTTATTAAAGTAAATCAGTTTAATATGAATGGCCTAATCCGTTCCAATAAAAAGAAACGATTTCTTGTGCTAATTCATCTATATTAGCAATAATAGGATTGTGATTTTCATCTTTAAAATTCCCAATTGATAATAAAGATACGAATGCATGAGCCGCAAAAGTAGCGTTTCCTCTTGGGATTTCTCCAATTTGCATTGCATCATCAAGTGCTTTTTCTAATACTTCATACATGTTGTCTTCAGCATTTTTTAATTGTTTCAATTGTTCTTCAGATAATGATAGTTTTGCATCTTTCATAAAATTCTTCATATCAATATCCATCGTTGCGTGTAAGTAGACTTTAGCGAAGTCCAATAATCTTTCTTTTAAAGTCTTATTTGTAGAAAGGATTTGAGACATATTTTCGCGTATACGTACCATCATTTGAATCATAGTAGCGGTAAATAAATCTGCTTTTGTTGAATAGTAATAGTAGACGGTTGCTTTCGTAACACCACAAACTTTCGCAACTTCATCCATAGAAACAATTTGATAATTTTGAGTAAGAAATAACCGAGTTGCAACTTCTAAAATCATTTCTTTTTTAGATTTTGTATTTTTATTTTGACGAGGCCTTCCAAGAGGACGTTGTTTTTGTTCCAAATCCATTCGCTCCTGACATGTATTATTGAGATAATTATAACATAAATTTTTATTCATTCTTGATTAATTAACCGACCAGTATATATAATTAATATTGGAGGAGAAAAGGAAGGTGGGTTTTTATGAAAAAGCACCCGTTACATATGTTAGGGAGGCTTGTAGCAGGGAAGAATACACAATGGATAACTTTATCGGTATGGATTCTTATTACATTAGTACTTTCATTTACATTGCCACAAGTAAACAGTACGAAAGAACCGAATCCGAAAAATTTACCTGAAACAGCTATGTCGCAGCAAGCGGAAGCACTTATGAAAAAAGAGTTTCCGAATAATGCAGGGAATCCTTTGTTAGTAGTATGGTATAGAGATGGTGGATTACAGTCACAGGATTATAAACTCATACAAGACGTTTATAAAGAGTTAAAAGCTAGTCCTTTAAAGGAGCAATCAACATTACCGCCATTTGATACAATTCCGGAACAAGTATTATCAAAAAGTGCATCAAAAGATGGTACATCATTTGTTACACCAGTATTCTTTAATAAGTCGGCTGGAACAGATATATTAAAAGGAAATCTTGATGATTTAAGAAACATAGTGAATAGTAAGGTCGATGAAGATCCATTTAAACGAAAAATAAGTGATTCTGGTTTACATGTTCGATTATCTGGACCTGTAGGTATTCAAACGGATGCAGTTAGTTTATTTAGTCAAGCAGATGTGAAATTATTAATTGCTACTGTATTACTCGTATTAGTCCTATTAATTTTACTGTACCGTTCACCAATTTTAGCAATTTTACCTTTACTTGTTGTTGGCTTTGCATACGGTATTATTAGTCCGACTCTTGGTTTTTTAGCTGATCACGGTTGGATTAAAGTAGATGCTCAGGCAATATCAATTATGACAGTATTATTGTTTGGTGCTGGGACGGATTATTGTCTATTTTTAATTTCGAGATATCGAGAATACTTGCTAGAAGAAGAAAGTAAATATAAGGCGCTGCAACTTGCAATGAAAGCTTCTGGCGGAGCAATTATAATGAGTGCGTTAACTGTTGTACTTGGATTAGGAACATTATTACTTGCTCATTATGGTGCCTTTCATCGATTTGCAGTACCATTTAGTGTTGCTGTATTCATAATGGGCATTGCTGCTTTAACAATTTTACCAGCGTTATTATTAATTTTTGGTAGAGCTGCATTCTTCCCATTTATACCGAGAACAGCTTCAATGAATGAAGAATTTGCAAGAAAGAAAAAGAAAGTCATAAAAGTTAAAAAATCAAAAGGTGCCTTTAGTAAAAAACTTGGAGATGTGGTAGTACGAAGACCGTGGACAATAATTATGCTTACTGTATTTGTATTAGGTGGCTTGGCATCATTTGTACCACGTATTCAATACACATATGACTTATTAGAATCGTTTCCAAAAGATATGCCTTCACGCGAAGGGTTTACGTTAATTAGTGATCATTTCTCAGCTGGTGAACTAGCGCCAGTAAAAGTTGTTGTTGATTCGAAGGGAAAAGAGCTTTCTATTAAAGAAGAACTAGAGAAGTTTTCTTTCGTAAAAACTGTGAAAGATCCAAAAGAGGGCAAAGAAAATAAGAAAATACAAATGTATGAGGTTTCTTTAGCTGAAAATCCATACTCAATTGAAGCGTTAGATCAAATCCCTAAATTGAAAAACAGTGTAGAAAAAGTATTAAAAGATGCTGGGATTAGTAATGCAGAAGATCAACTATGGATTGGCGGAGAAACGGCGTCATTATATGATACAAAGCAAATTACGGAACGTGATGAATCAGTTATCATTCCAGTAATGATTAGTATTATAGCGTTATTGTTACTTGTTTACTTGCGATCAATTGTTGCGATGATTTATTTAATTGTAACTGTTGTATTATCGTTCTTCTCGGCATTAGGAGCAGGGTGGTTATTACTTCATTATGGTATGGGAGCGCCGGCCATTCAAGGTGCAATACCGTTATACGCATTTGTATTTTTAGTTGCTTTAGGTGAAGATTATAATATCTTTATGGTTTCAGAAATATGGAAAAACAGAAAGACACAAAATCATTTGGATGCAGTAAAAAATGGGGTTATACAAACAGGTAGTGTAATTACATCAGCAGGTTTAATTTTAGCAGGAACTTTTGCGGTTTTAGGTACACTTCCAATTCAAGTTCTTGTTCAATTTGGTATTGTAACTGCAATTGGTGTACTACTAGATACGTTTATTGTTAGACCGTTACTTGTACCAGCAATTACAGTTGTTCTAGGACGCTTTGCTTTTTGGCCAGGAAAGCTTTCAAGAAAGAGTGAAGAAGTACAAAAGGTGGATGCATAGTTAAGAAAGCCAAGGATATGTTCCTTGGCTTTCTTCTATGTAGTCCATTAATTTTTTGAATTTAAATCTTCAGTTTCAGTGTGATCAGCATCTTCAATAGTAGTTTCTGGCATTCCATATAAGCCGTTCATTGCTTGTTCTTCGATATTAAGATTTGCAGTATTATCATTTTGAATAGGTGTAGCGTTTTCGGTAACAGTTTCTTTTTTATTTACATTTTTGTTATTCATGTAGGCATCCTCCGAATTTCATTTGATTTATTTATAGTATGTGGATCTATTTCTAGAAATATGTGAACGGATTTTTGCAGATGTTATATAATTAAATAAAAACTTGAGGATAAATTTAAATTGAAAGGAGTGAAAAATTGTGGTGAGAACAAGAAAGTTAGCCTTCTAAAATAAAATGAAATTTTAGGAGGCTATTAAAATGAGGTTTCATATAATTGACAGAGAAAATTGGAATAGAGAGCAGTATTTTGAACATTATTTAAAGTTGAAATGTACGTTTAGTGTGACTGTGAATGTTGATATTACGAGGTTATTAAAGGAATTACATCAAAAGGGAATAAAATTTTATCCCGTTTTTATTTATTTAATTTCTAGAGTAATAAATAATCATAAAGAATTTCGAACATGTTTGAACGATGAAGGAGTTTTAGGTTATTGGGAGGAAATGATACCAAGTTATACAATCTTCCATAAAGATGATAAGTCTTTTTCAAGTATATGGACGGATTATTCTAGTGATTTCCACATTTTCTATAAAAATTACGAAGAAGATATGAGATGCTATACTAATGTGCATGGTCTCTTCACGAAAGAGAATATGCCGCCAAATGTTTTTCCGATTTCTAGCATACCTTGGGCTAGTTTTACTGGATTTAATCTAAATATTAATAATGATGGTGATTTTCTATTACCAATTATAACTTGTGGGAAATATTTTAATGAAGAGAATAAGGTTATGCTACCAGTTTCATTGCAAGTTCATCATTCGGTTTGTGATGGATATCATGCGAGTCGATTTATAGAGGATTTACAGAAGTTAAGTAATAGTTGTAACGAGTGGCTTAAGTAATTTTTATTCTTTAATGAGAATAGGTTTTGTTATTTAATAGATAAAGTAGAAAATAAAAAAGAAGAGCATCTGTATATTTACAGGTGCTCTTCTTTTTTACATTTATACTATTTTCAGGTGGAAAATATAGGTATATTAGTGGTTTAATAGAAAAGAGATTATTATTGTAAAATTTCTCTATTTTTAAATAACTATATATGTTGCATAATTTATCGGTTTTAATAGAAGGGGGAAGTAGAATGAAATTTTTACTTATTGAAAAGGATGAAGTTTTAATCAATAATATGGGACAGTTATATTGTAAAGCATTTGAGAAAACTAATTTCAATGAAATGATTGAGCGAATTAAAAGACATATAGAATATCCAAATTTTAAAGGTATAGTAGCAATTAATGAGGAAAAAGAAGTCGTTGGTTTTACTTATGGTTATCGCTCACTAGAAGGACAGTACTATAATCAATTAATGAGAGAAGCGTTACATCTGGAGCAAGTAAATCATTGGCTGCAAGACTGTTTTGAATTTGTAGAGTTAGCAGTGGACCCGAAATATCGAAATGAAGGACTTGGAACAAGATTACATAATGAATTATTAGAAGGGATTTCAAATAGAACGGGCATTTTAACAACACAAATAAACAATCAAAAGGCACGTTCGTTATATGAAAGATTAGGTTGGGTGGATGTATTAGAGCCATTTCATCCAAGTAAAAATGATGTTCCATATGTAATAATGGGCAAAAATTTAAAAATAAAAGTAAATGGATAACTATTTCGTTCACAAAAGTTATTGGTTTTTAGTAATGAAGGGGAAAATAAAATGGCGATAATTTGTATAGAAAAAGCGACAATTTTAGATGCTGTAAAGTTAACAGAAATAATGGTAAGAACATTTGATGAAGAAGCAAAACGATGGCTATGCGGTCAAGGTGATGTAATTGACTATAACATCCAACCACCAGGTTATTCTTCAATTGAAATGATGAAATATTCGATTGAAGAATTGGATTGTTACAAAGTGATAATGGGTGGAAAAATAATCGGGGGAATTATAGTTACGATCTCAGGTAAGTCATATGGCCGAATTGATCGTATTTTTGTAGATCCTGTTTATCAAGGAAAAGGAATTGGTTCACATGTTATTAAATTAATAGAAGCGGAATATCCGAACATAAAAATTTGGGATCTCGAAACATCTAGTAGACAAATTAATAATCATCATTTTTATAAAAAAATGGGCTATGAAATAATTTTTAAATCTGAAGATGAGTATTGTTATGTAAAAAGAATAACTGTAGAGTCGGTTGAAGGGAACCTAATAAAGAATAAAGATATGAAAAATAGCCAATACGAAAACTGTAATCTAGCAAATACAGAGTATTATCAAGTGAATGCAAAAAACAGTTCATTTGTTGGGAGTAATATGATGCATATGGATATGAGTAATTGTAATGTAAGTCAATCAAAATTTAGAAATATAAATTTTAGAAGTTCTTCATATGCAGATTTAAATTTTTCAGGTAGTAAATTTAATTTTGTGACTTTAGGTGGAGTTAAATTTACAGATACAAGTCTAGGAGAAGATAAACATCCTATTTCGTTTAATAGATGTGATTTAGAAGGTAGTATGTTTAGTAATAGTAATCTGAAAGATATTGAAATAGAAAATTGTGATATATCCGGTATGAAAATAGATGGTATTCCAATTGAAAATCTACTTGAGTTATATAATAAAGTAAAAAGTTAACCTGTGATTTCGGTGTAGGTAAGGTGTTCGTAAATCGTATGCTATACTGAAATAATTATGTAAAAATAACACAAAGAAATACAGAAGAGAAGGGATTTCACCCAGGGTTCTAGAATGAAAAATATGTATTGTTATGGATATGGAGGAGAGAAGATATGGGGATCAAAGTAAGAGCGGTAGAAATTCAAGATGCTAGAGCTATTCATCGTATATGTATACAAGATGATGTTTTACCTTATATGGTTTTCTTGCCTAGTATGCGTGTAGATGCAATGGAAAATAGAATTCGAAATTTAGCGCCAAATCAATTTGAATTTGTTGCAGAGTATGATGGGGAAGTTGTTGGATTTGTTGGGTTAACTCAAAGTCCAGGCCGTAGATCTCATTCGGGTGATTTATTTATAGGGGTAGATAGTGAATATCATAATAAGGGTATTGGGAAAGCACTTCTTACAAAAATGCTTGATTTAGCTGATAATTGGTTAATGTTAGAGCGAGTAGAGCTTGGTGTTTTAGAAACGAATCCGAAAGCGAAGTCACTATATGAAAAATTCGGATTTGTAGAAGAGGGAGTAAAGATAGGGAATTTGAAGGCTCACGGAAAGTTTATTAATGAAATAATGATGAGTCGTTTTAGACCTGATGGTTTAATCGTACATAACGAATAGTGAAAAGCATGACAGTACAATGTCATGCTTTTTTATTAGAGATTGGTTGTAATAAAAATAATGCTAGACCAATGAAAATAATTGAAATACCTAGTGCTTGTTGTATAGAAATGGTCTCATTTAATATAAAGTACGCTAGTATACAAGTCCCAATCGTTTCTCCTAAAATACTCATAGAGATTACAGTAGCGCTCATCCATTTTAATAACCAATTGAATATTGTTTGACCTAAAATCGTTGCAATGAAAGCTAAGCCAATAAAGCACACCCAAGTTTGTGTAGAATAATGGATGAAAGCTTCGTTTTGCATGTAAGCAAATATACCAAGAAAACAGGCGCTACTTCCATAACTAATTACCGAATACGGTATAAGTGATAAATCTTTACGAACATGTTGGCTAATGAAAAAGTATGCGGTAATAATTCCAGCTGCAATAAACGCTAAAATGTCCCCGTACAAAGCTTCTCCGCTAATTTGTAAGTCTTGCCATCCAATGACGATACTTCCTGAAATGGCGATGAGGCAACCAATAACTGCTCCTTTCGTAAATCTCTCCTTAAATAAAAAATAACCACCAATCATTGAAAATAAAGGTTGCAACGTTACGATAACTGTAGAGCTTGCTACAGAAGTATATTGTAATGATTCAAACCATAGTACATAATGTGCAGCTAAAAATAGACCGGATATGAATCCGAATCCCCATTGTCTTCTTGTTACTGTTTTTAGCTCACTTCGATTATTTTTATTAAATAGTAATAACGGTAATAGAATCAGTGCAGCAAAGAATAATCGATAAAAAGCAACGATAGCCGCAGGAGCGTCTGCTAATTTTACGAAAATTGCTGAAGTTGATAGGGCGAATACGCCGAAAAATAAGATGAAATATGAAAGAATAGGTGATTTCACAGTTTGTTCCTCCGATACAATGTTTATTATAATAAACTTAATGCGATATAATGTACAAAGGTAAGTATATAAGTCACTGAGACGATAGGAAAGGATTATTTGCCTTTGTTTACTATGTCAGCACAAAGACAGCGAAAGATGCAATATGATGGACGAAAGGAAGTTTTTACTATGATCCATGATAGACTCGGACAAACTGTATTAAGTTATCGTAAGAAAAATAATATGACAATTCGTGAATTTGCGGATTATGCAGGGATTAGCACGTCACTAATTAGTCAAATTGAAAGAGGACATGCGAATCCTTCTTTAAGTGTATTGGAATTAATTGCGAAAGCATTAAATGTACCATTATTTACACTTTTTATTAATGAAATCGATACAGATTCACTTATTTCTAAGAAAAAAGATCGAAAAAAAGTATATCGGGAAAACAATGATCACATTGTATATGATGTATTAACACCGGATTTTATGAAAGCTCGTATTGAAATGTTAATGATGGATTTAAATAAACAAGCAAAAACAACGGAAAGTCATTATTCACATGAAGAAAAGGAAGAGATTGCTGTTGTCATGAAAGGAGAAGTGTATGTGGAGTTAGAAGGAAAAGAATATTTTTTAGAAGAAGGCGATGTTGTACGTATTCCGCCAAATGTGAAACATCGCTTTTTGAATAAAAGTGATGAAACGAATCACATTTTATTTGTATTGACGCCATCTTTAGGATGAGTATAAAGTGATGGGGGATAAAAAGATGGAAAATAAAACTGTCTTAAAAAATGGCCTTTCAATTATTTCTCAATGCAAAAGACAAACAAATGATATTTGGCATGCGCATTTCGGAGCAGCTGCAATTGCTAGTTATTTTTTCATAAAAGATAACAATATGGAAGAAGGAATAACTCGTAATATGTATTCCCAAACAAAAAGGATGTTGAACAAGCAAAACTTAGGTGAAATGATTGAAGATAAAGAAGAAATTGATTTTCAAAGTGCTGAAAAAATAATTATAGAATCATTGGAACATACAATTGATGAACTTCATTGGGTGGGGCATAATGTCATTTATGCTGCATTAAGTTTATTAGCTATGAAAGAGTTACAAAAATGGGGCGATAATCAAGAGATTGAAGGGATTACTAACCTTATATTTTCGTTTCGTAAAACAATTCCTGGTAGATCGTGGATTGGTTTTACGACAAAGGAAGTAAAACGATTAAGTATAAAAGAAGAGATAGAAAGTGAATTAAGAAATCCGGAGCAATTATCTACGTTTATTTTAAAAGAGCTTTCGCAATTTAATATTATTTATAGAGCGGAAGCACACCATGATTTAATAGGTCATTTACTTACTTTTTCTCATGCAATTAATATTATGTACGACTTAGGTCATAGAGATATATTCCAACGAGGGATACGTCCGCTGTTAAAACTAGTATACGTGTTACGTGCTAGTCAAAACTTAACGTCAAATAGTGAAATAATTTTACACTCACCAATAGATTGTTTACCTTTAGTCGAATCTAAACGTGCTCATATATTACCAACAGAAAATCAATTTTGGCTAAAAGACTATGGTGCATTTGATTGGGATTTCGGACATATCTTTAAATTCTCATATAGTTACTTTGATCATATTAAGAGAGCTCCAAAATATAAAGATATAACATTAGAGAAATTCCGATTTATTATTCATACGTAATGAATTCTGATGAATTGGAAAAAGGGCTAAATATTAAATTTCTTTGTTGATAGTATATTATTTTTATATTTGTAAGATTTTACATGCGTATTTTACTTTTACTAATTATGTAAATAGGCTATACTAAAATACATACATTTTAGTATTGGAGAGAGAAGTAAAACGACATGGAATTAGTGAAATTGGAAAAAGTCATTGAAATAAAGAAAGAAGAGCTTTTATATTTAGTATCGGATTACGGTATTCAACATGAAAAAGTATTGGCATTAAGTCAAGAAATAGACAAATTAATTAATTACTTTATGTTTTTAAAATAAAAAGAACTATGACATGATTTGAAAATGTTTTAGTTCTTTTTTATTTGGAAATTAAGATATAAATTCTATATACTGTTAATTAATAGAATATTCAATTTGAAAGGGGGAGACATGAATGAAATTACATACGCACATTTCAGGTGAAGGAGAACCAATTGTGCTTTTACATTCTGGAGGTATGACAGGTTTAGTAGAATTCGAAGAGCAGGTAGCATTTTTTCAAGAAAAAAATTATCAAGTCATTCGTCCTGATTTAAGAGGGCATGGAAAGTCAGGGGGGACATTGGAGGATTATTTCTTACGTTCTGTAAAGGATGTACATGATACGTTAGTGCATTTACAAATTGATAGATGTCATATAGCTGGTGTTTCCTTAGGAGGATTAGTCGCTTTATTATTTGCAAAAAACTATCCAGATAGAGTAAGAACATTAAGTTTTTCAGGTATCTTTCCGGTTAAGAGAGAAAATTGGGAGGAGTCTCAGGAGTATGAAGCGAAGTGTCATCAGCAATTGATGGGAAATGAAGAAGTTGTAACTTATATGAATCAAATTCATGAAAAAAGTGATTGGAAAGCATTGCTGGAGTCGTGGCAAGTTAAAGATTGGTATCCATTTGATGAAACTGGTGAAGTAGCTAATCTTCAAGTACCTACACTGTGTATAGCTGGGGGAGATTCAGAAGATGAAGTTGCAGCTGCTACAACGTTCAAACAATTAAACGAAAATATACATATTGCTGTAATTCCGTTTGCTGGTCATTTAGTGCATAATGATCAACCGGAAATCTATTCAAATATATTGTCTAATTTCTTACAGAATGCACAAGCTGCTAGTCGAATATAAGGACTTTTGGGTATAATAATAAAGGAATTATTAATTGTATCGGTTAGGAGCGCAGCACATATGAAAACAGTTGTTGTTATCGGTGGAGGTATAACGGGACTTTCTACTATGTTTTATTTAGAAAAATTAAAAAAGGATTATAATGTTGATTTAAATTTAATCCTTGTAGAAAAAGAAAAGTATTTGGGCGGTAAAATCCATAGTGTAGAAGAAAAAGATTTTATTATGGAATCAGGAGCAGATTCTATCGTTGCTCGTAATGAACATGTTATGCCACTTGTAAAAGATTTAAATTTAGAAGAAGAAATGGTATATAACGAAACGGGTATTTCTTACATATATTCTGATAATACATTACATCCAATTCCTTCTGACACTATATTTGGGATA